>NZ_JAAHIG010000040.1:0-49674 GCF_010692305.1 Moorena sp. SIO4G3
TATGGGTTTGACCATGTGGTCTCGGGGACGTTGAGGCGGCACCGCGAGACGGTTGTGGGCATGGGCTTTGAAGCCGACGAAGATGCCCGGTTGAACGAGTTGGATTATTTTGGGCTGACAGAGGATCTGATGAACCTGACGGGCACGCCGGCGCCGTCCGGTGAAGCTGGTGTAGAGTTACTTGGGTATTCACTATTTGATGAATACAAAGTTATGGGATTAGCTCCATACGGAGATAAGGAAAGATTTCGACCTCAGTTTCAATCCATATATAAATTGCTTCCTAATGGGGATTATCATCTTGAACCTCTTTCTCGTATGATTGATGTATTCATAAAAGAAGGATTACTTCCGAGACGTAAAGGAGAAAAATTCACTCAAGATCATAAAGACTTTGCTGCAGGCTTACAAGATACATTGGAAGCGATCGCTAAACACATCCTAACCTATTGGCAAAAAGAAACTGGGCATAAAAAACTGTGTATGGCAGGGGGAGTAGCCCACAACTGTTCTCTTAATGGCAAACTTCTCTACTCTGGCCTTTTTGACGAAATCTTTGTTCATCCTGCTTCTCACGATGCTGGAGCAGCAATTGGAGCAGCAATGATACTGCATCAGGAGTATTCTAACAACCAATTCAAGCTCTCACCAATCGATCATGTTTTTTGGGGACCTGATGTTGGCAGTAACGATTCTGTGCAATCTACTCTAGAACAATGGAGTAAGTTTCTGGATTTTCGTTTGATGGAAAATCCATCTGTTGAAGTCGCGAAACTTATAGCTGAAGGTGCAGTAATAGGATGGGTACAGGGAAAAAGCGAGTTTGGTCCTAGGGCTTTGGGTAATAGAAGTATTTTAGCTGACCCTAGGGTAGCCGAAAATAAAACACGCATTAATGCAATGGTTAAGAAGAGGGAAAGTTACCGACCTTTTGCTCCTTCTGCGATCGTTGAAGCCGCAGATGAATTCTTTGAACTGTCGCAACAACCATCTTCTTTTGGATATATGGTCTTCACGGTTAAGGTCAAGGAAGATAAAAGAAATCTCTTAGGTGCTATTACTCACATAGATGGCACGTCTCGTATTCAAACTGTTTCAAAAAACATTAACCAAAAGTATTGGAATTTAATTAATCAGTTTGGCAAACTGACCCAGGTTCCTATCCTACTTAATACTTCTTTTAATAACAATGTAGAACCAATTGTTAACTCTTGCTTTGATGCGATTACTTGTTTTATGACCACTAATTTAGATTATTTAGTGATCAATGATTTTCTGGTCAGTAAGTCTAATTTATCCTGGGAAGATTACTTTGTTAATCTGATACCGTGCTTAGTTCCTTCAGCAGGTTTGAGAGAAGTTAATCAGTTTAAATCTCAAGAAGAAAAATTGTCCTATCGTGAAATTTATTTCAATTATGCTGGAGGAAAGTCACTGTTAATTATGCCAGAAACTTACCAAGTTTTACTTAATCTTAAGAAAGAGAATACTATCAGTAAGATTGCTAATGATTCAAATATTGATCCGGAAAACTTTGAAGATATAACTAAGGATTTTATTAAACTGTGGGAAAACCGATTTATTACTTTGCAGCCAGATTTTAATTGCGTTAAAATCTAATTTTATTAAAATCAGGACTTACGTACATAAGTCCTGATACTGATAAGTTTACAAGATTTATGAAATCACCTCCAAGTAAGTTGCAATTAATTCCAACGATTTTTAGAACAGAACTTATATCTGAGGCTAAAGCCAGCTTCAGATTGGCTATCCCATCAGTTGCCTCCCAACTTACTGGAATTGGTGTCAGCACTGTTGATGCGCTGGTTATGGGTCTACTGGGAAATCAAAACCTTGCAGCAGGTGCGTTAGGGGGAAACATTTTTTCCTTTTTAGTAGTTACTTCTATTGCTACCCTTTCATCTGTAGGTGTTCTAACTGCTCAGGCGTTTGGAGCTGGTCAAACGGATAATATTGGTAACTCTACCCGTCAGGGGATTTTGCTGGTTGCTGCACTATCTTTTCCAGCAATGGTTCTTATATGGAACTCTGACCTCATCTTGCTAATATTAGGTCAAGAAGACGGTACTATTTTATTAGTCAAAAGTTATTTACAGGCAATTGTGTGGGGCTTTCCAGCAGCCCTGGGTTTTGCTGTCTTAACAGATTTTGCTTGCGCCGTGAATCGCCCTCAAGCAATTACTGTTATTTCGGTGATTGGATTACTGTTTAATACATTTGCTAATTATTTGCTTGCCTTTGGTAAGTTTGGTTTTCCGGCTCTGGGTATAGCAGGAATTGGTTGGGCAAGCACTTTAAGTTTTTGGTTTAATTTTGCTATTGCTATTTGCTGGCTAACATTTCATCCTAACTTTAGAGAGTATAAGTTGTTTCAGAATTTATTTTGCCTTGATCAAGTTTTGCTTGTGGAGATCCTTGTGGTAGGATGGCCAACTGGAATACAGTTGGCAGCTGATATGGGAATGTATACAGTTGTAGCTCTACTGATGGGGTATTTGGGGACAGAAAGCCTTGCAGCTCATAGAATAGCTATGGAGGTGGCAATGTGGGCTATTATGATCTCCTCTGGAATTAGCTATGCCACAACTATGCGGGTTGGACAACGAGTTGGACAAAATGCACATTCAAGTGCAAGAAGAGCAACATCTTTTGACATCTTTCTGGTGACAACCTTGATGAGCATCATTGCCGTGGTTTGCTGGTGGTTTGCCGAACCGATTGCAACTATTTTCTTGAACCCAGACAGCTCAAATAATGTTGAAATTATTCAATTGACTATTTCCTTTATTAATATGGGAGCGTTGTACGCAATTGTTTTTGGAGTTGAATTTATTGCCCTGGGAGCCTTACTAGGATTGAAAGATACACGGGTGCCAATGTTGATCAATATTGGTGCTTGCTGGGGCGTAGGTTTAGGTGGAGGTTACCTGTTGGCATTTACTCTAGGGTGGGGTGGCATAGGTTTATGGTGCAGTCTGGTTCTGGGGATAGGTGTTGCAGCGTTACTACTAACTTGGCGTTTTTATCATCTGATTGGTGTGATGAATGATGACCAATCAGCAAGTCTTTCAGAAATCATTACTCCAGAGACCTCTCAAGCAACGACTGCCAGTGGAGGATAGTAGATGACACATTTTGGCCTTGTCTGCGTACCAATGCCCAGCCACCTCAACACGATGCTCTCACTCGGGCGAGAACTAAGACAACGTGGGCATCATGTCACCTTATCCGGTCTAGTTGACACTCAACCATTAGCAGTGGAAGCGGGTGTAGATTTTTGTGCTTTCGGTGAGTCTACCTTTCCTTCAGGTGCCATAGCTGAATGTGTGGCTCAACAGGGCATCTTATCTGGAATTGCTGTTTGGAAACAGTTAAATCTGTGGGCTGAGAAATGGGTAGCTGCCTTTTGCGAAGATATGCCTGATCGTTTCAGACAGTTGGGAGTCGAAGCACTGTTGGTGGATGCAGGGGCATTAGAAGGAGGCACTGTAGCAGAGTTGTTAGGTCTTCCTTTTGCAACTATAAATAACAGTGTATTGATCAACGAGGAGCCGAATATTCCTCATTCTTGTACACCCTGGCACTATAATCCTACTTTGTGGTCAAGGTGGCGGAACCAGTTGGGCTATGCCTTTTTCAACTTCTTAGATCGTGCCTATTTCCAAACCTTGTTTAGGTATCGCCGTAAGTGGAATTTACCCATTTACTCTGGTTACAACAAATACCTTTCCCCACTAGCTCAGCTTAGTCAGATGCCTGTTGAGTTTGAATTCCCTCGTGCTGCTTTACCTCCATGGTGCCATTTCACCGGACTTTACAATAGATCAACACTGCGAGAACCAATTAGTTTCCCCTATGAACAGTTAACTGGACAACCCTTGATTTATGCTTCTATGGGAACCTTGCTCAATGGTCAGATGGGGATTTTTCACCAGATTGCTTCTGCCTGCGAGGCATTGGATGTCCAGCTTGTTATTTCATTGGGGCAAAAAACTAATTCTCAACCTCACCTAGATTTGCCGGGTTCTTCCATCGTTGTTGGATACGCGCCCCAACTGGAACTACTGAAAAAAGCTAGTCTCGTAATCACCCACGGAGGCTTGAATACAACATTGGAATCACTGTACAACGGTGTTCCATTAGTAGCAATTCCGATTTCCTATGATCAGCCAGGAGTAGCAGCACGTCTGGTTTGGACGGGAGCAGGTGAGGCTGTGTGTTTGAGTCGTTTGAGTGTTCCCAGACTAAGAACTGCAATCAAACGAGTGCTAAGTGAGGTTTCTTACAAAAACAATGCTAACCGATTGCAGAAAGCTCTACATCGGTTAGGAGGGGTTGCTCAAGCTGCTGATATTGTTGAACAAATGGCAGCCACGAGAGAGCCTATTTTAGCAGGCTTTCACCAAAACTCCTCAAAATATCATCACTAACGATATTACGGCTTCTATAGCAGAACTTCCGTTCCGCCAAAAAGGGGCTTGCGTTAAAATAATATACCAATCAAGGAGGAGCAATAGTCACATCCCATTTGGGCAAAGTTTCAGAGCATTGCCAGAACTGCTGAAAAGGTTTCAACTCAGAAGATTTGACAATTATTCCTCTTCTGTCACTCTCAGAATTTAAGAGGTAATAAAAAATTCGATAGTTTATCAATAAAATTAAAACGGTTTAACTTGACTTATAGTATAAATTAAATCATGAAAGGCGAGTAAAAAATCATAATTATGCCTAACATATAACCACGGAATAATCAACCATAATAAACAGGGTAAACGCATCTAACTTAACTAAGTTTTTAAAAATCTATTGATTTTTAACTAGTAACAATCAATAGATTTAACCTCACTAAACATTTTCTAGCGCCTCCTCAGTTATTTGACGAAATTTTAACTCGTAAATTTAGGCGATGGTTCAGCTGATTTTTACAGTTTAACGAAAAGTCGAGAATTATTTACTAGCAGATGTTAAAATCTTTACTAAATAGTTATTGTCCATAGCAGCACGAAGCGCGTTTCATTCTTAAACTTCCTTTAAAAGTCGTTTTTTGTTTCATTATATTTAAATAAAGCTAAACGACGCAGTAAAGCAAAGTTTTCAGGAGAATTATCTTTACGAATACGACTACTATCTTCAGAAAATGTGACATCTAATGTCCAATGTAAGCTGTTTTCAATCCCCCAATGACTGCGAATAGCTTTAGGTGCGGGTCGCACCTAAAGATTTCTATATTTACCAATACTTCAGATTGACAAACTGTGGTTTCCCATTCTCACTAGTTGGTTAACTCAAAATTTTCCTCTAAACCAAGTTTTATATTTAGTTATTGATTGACCGTAGGTCACGCTACGCGAACGCACCAGTTGGGCAGGGATAAATTTAATCATGGTTAGCATCGTTTATGATCACAGAGCTATCCCTGTATATTGGCAATTATTACCTAAATTAGGCTCAAGTAACCTGACGGAACAAATCCAAATCTTCGAGAAAGTTCTACCCTGTCTTGATGCAGCGCGGTCATGGGGGGAACCCCCAAGACCGCGCTGCATCGCTTATTTAAAAACTCTAAACCCATAGTATTGGGAGATAGATAATTTTGTTCTATTCGATTAGCTCACTGGCTAAGAGAGAAGTCTATACAGTTTTGCTTGAGATTAAAAAAGACGGAATTTTTGGAAGTATAAAATGGTATTTGGATAGACTTAAATGCTTTGGTAAGAAAACCAGGCTTATCTTTGTTATTTCAAGGTTTAAAAGTAACGAATACTCACCAAATTTCGGGTTTTAATATAGCTTGTAAATGGAAACGTAAGTTACACGGTTGGTCTCCAGAAGAGGGATGGTTTATCTTAAGCAACTTAGATAACCTTAACGAAGCTATCCGAACTTACAAAAAGCGTTTTAAAATAGCGGTGCGATCCCGGTCGGGAAACCCGACCTAGGGAACGCGCACCAAGAGAAGAAGAAATGTTTATAGATTTTAAAAGTGGGGGCTATAATGAACGAAAAAACCAAAGTTTCTGGTTCTCGTTTAATGTCTTTGATTTTACTTGTAGCTATCTCTTATAGTTTAGCAACTTTCCAAGGGCAAAAAATTAAACATAAAGGTGTACAGAAATATGTTGGTCTAGTTAAAGAGCCTAGACGTATAGAAAGGAGACATAGCGGTGCGACCCAAGGGCGCGAGCAATCCCTCGCGCCCTTGGAGGCGCGCACCGTCCAGCTTTTACATCGGTTTATATGGGCTTGCTTTGGGTGAGTTTTATGGAGTCGTGTTGCGATTTGGTTAAGGAGTTAATGAGCTTAAATCGCAATAAACTGGAGTATTATTTACGAGGGCTCATAGCTAGATCGCTTATTCTGGCTACATTCTAGCTTTCATGTCACCCCGTCAGGTGCTTTTGATGAGGTTTTACTATCTTTACTAATTATTTCTTTGAGTCGTGCTACCTCCCCTTGAAGCGCCTTGATGATTTCTACCAATTGTTCCAAAGACAATTGGTGAAGTTCCTCATCACTTGGCTTTGGCGGCGCTTTCTTCACGAGTGATACTCATGCTGTCCCATCAACGTTACCTATGTCAACTACCCCCGAAACCTAAATCCTTACGTACGATTTATTTTTGTCCGACTACTTAGCACAAAAAAATAAAATTTAAATCAGAAATTTTTCGGATAATAATTGTTATTTTAAAAGACCATAAAGCTCCCATAAAAATTGCCATTTTTAAAAAAAATGATTAACTTGTAAATGAAGATTGAATTTCACATCAATGAAAACCAAATATCTGATTTGCGTAGCTACTGTTTCTGTATTAAGCAGTATTGTGGCAACTACTACTGCAGCATTGAGTGCCACGATCGTTCAATCCGCATCAGTGCCACTGATGCCGACAAATATCACTGACGAGCCTCTGACACCTGTTATCAACCCCTTCGACACTAGTCTCGGTACCCTTGATGCCGTGACCATAGAATTTAACGGGCTAATGTCAGGAGACGCACGAAGCGAAAGCCTAGACGCAAAGCCAGCAACTCTGACTTGGAATCTGGAAGGCTTATTCACATTGGTCGGAGCAAATAATACAACCCTGTTCACACAGACAGCAACAGTACGAGATTCAGCCGTTGTCGCTGCCTATGATGGCACATTAGATTTTCAGGGTGAGTCTGCCGTTTCATTTATCGGACTAACCGCTAATGTATCCGGTGAGAAGACGTTCACAAATGGTTCCGTGTTTAATGCATTCGGTGGCACTGAACCCGTAGACTTTTTCTTCTCTGCGGAAACCATATCAATTGTTACCGGAACTGCTAATATACTCAATGCGATCGCAACAAAAGCCCAAGGGGATGTTCAGGTTACTTACGACTACACACCATCAGAGCCAGAGTCAGTACCAGAACCCGCGACTCCCCTTGGCTTAGGTTTAGTCGCAGGACTAAAACTGTTGTGGCAACGAAAGGAATATCGTTAATTGGTAAGCATTCAGCGGTCAGCGGTCAGCGGTCAGCGATCAGCTTATTTCATTCAAAGGTGCGCTTTCCGTATTAAGAATTAAATTCGCCACGGGTCGCACCTAAAAGCACCGATTGCGCTACGCGCACGCTGCGCGAACAGTAGCGTGCCCATAGCCGATAAGCACCTCAAGTAACTTGGCCACAAGCCCATGGCTGATAGCTGATAGCTGATAGCTGAATGCTTACGTTAATTGTTAATTGTTGATTTTTGATTCTTAAGAGCCAATTTTCAATTGCTCTAAGTGATATCTTTGAAAGCCACTTATTCTAAGGCTGTTTCGGTGTCCTTAGGGGTGACCAAAAATACATCAATATAACTTTTATACCCGATTTCATTCTTGAATACTTGATGGTTTTGGATTTGAAATCTTTTCTTGAGATCATTCTGTAATTGCTCAGTGCTATTTTGGTTTCCGTAATTCTTATGTACCAGCCACAGCCGTGATGGAAATGGTGACAAACTTTGTTCCCACTCCTCTAAATCTAAAACCTGAATAGGTGCTGAACCCTGATAGTAATGACTTAATGCAAGACGCGGGCGACTATGATTGATGTGTAAAGCAATGACATCGTCCGGTTGCTCATTAATAGTAATCATTTGTGACACACTGCGCCAATCGTGACGGTACACCTTGGTATAGTAATGCTCCAACCCACCACCAACTGCCACGAAATACATTAGAGCGATCGCAATCCCTAATTTGCGTGCTCGATGCCAAATTTGGCTAAACCCTATTGCCAGCAAAATCAGCAGGTATGGAGCAATGAATAGCAGATAGCGTGGTAGCCAAACCGGACTAAAGATCCAAGACATTATAAACAGCACAGCTGTCGGTAAAAATCCCCAAGCAGCAAGCCAAAAAATGCGGGGTTTAAGCTGCCTATTAAATAGAGAAAAGCCCAGCAAACCAGCCAACATTATGGTATATAACTTGTAGAAATGTTGACTTACAGAGGACTGTAAAGACTTCAAGGGCCAATAGGCTGTAAATATCGTTAGTCGGGACAACACATTAACTAGGGTTGGTTTCGGGTTGTTAGCTGTCCAACCGTCAAAGAATGCAGATGAAGCAGTAGCGACCTGGAAAATCCATGGTAAGGACACAATACCAACAACTAGGAGTACTGCACCAACCCCTAACAAAACACGGTATCGCTTACGAAATTTCCACACCAGTAATAGACAATCTGGCAGTAGCAGCAAACAATTGAGTGGTGTAGTCAAAGTCGCTAAAAGCCGTGCAATCAGCCAGCAACTGATTGACACAGTGGTCATACGTTCCAGCCCATGAGTCAGAGCCAGTGTCCCTACTAGACCAAGGAAAGTACTTAAGCTGTACATCCGCACTTCTTGGGCATGGTTGATGAACACAGGCGATAGGGTTACTAGGAGAGCTGCAATCAGTCCAACTCGCTGTCCCACTAAACGACGACCAAGGCAATAGGTCAAGAAAACACTACCTAATCCAAACGGAATCGACAATCCCCGCAACCAAACATCACTCTCACCGAAAAACATCCAAAGCCGTAGAAGTATGAAATAGAGTGGACGTGTCAGACGAAGCTTCTCTGGTATCGCTTTAGCGTCATGAATACTATAGAGTTCATCGATCCAAAGGCTCTCTGTACCAAGTTGATAAAAATACAACGTAACAGCTAATAGCAGAATCAAGGTAATGGGAATCCACTCCTGTCGCCAATTTGCTCTAGCTAGTGGTGGAGAAAAAGATTGTGTTTTGGATTTCATATTCAGATCAATTTGTCATTTGTTATTTGTCTTGATATTCAGAAGTATTTGAATTTAAAAAAATTTCGATGGCATAATCATATATTTCAATATCAGGCTGACATATCCTTTTGATTTTTTCTAAGATTTTTTCAGTGATGACAGAAGATTGGTGCTTTTTTGATTTAGGATTACGATTTAAACTCCTAATCCTTAATTTTCTGCCAAAGCGCTCTTCAAACTGTTTCAAAAATTTTTCTGGGTACTCTAGGAATCCGATCAGAGCAAATTTATGCAAATTTTCTTTAGCTTGATTAACAGCTTGCTCTGGGCTGTAGTCTCCTATTTCATGGTTACCTCCTAAAAACGTTACATATTTATGTCCTTGTGCTTGACCAAATTCTGAGTCTAAATACTCTTCGATTTCCATATCTATTTTACAATGTTCATGGCTTTTATAACGATTATAGAAATATTCGGAAATCCATCGTTTTACTGGATCTCGTAAAATAGTAATAAAGGCATATTTTTCTTTAAAATTGCGATGAGCTACTGAACTAAATACCAAGTGACCAGTAATGTAATTAACATTTTCCCGACACATAAAATATACAAGTAAATTCTCTCGAAGCTTTAACACAACCGGGTCATATACCCTACTCGATGATAAGTCTCGATCAATCAGTTTCTGAGCAGCCTTCAAAGATGCAGCGGCATCCAGATGACATAAATTACGGTCTCTGATATCCCAAGTAGCATAACAAGATTTAAGGGCTTTGCTAATTGACGATCCTCCACATTTAGGAATATGAATAAAAACAATATTTTCCTTCAAGGTTCCCTGAAACAAATTGCTAGTTCTGGCACTAACTTCCAGAAAGATACTATTGAACAATTCATTCATTTTTTGTCTCCTATGTCATGAGATTATTTATCAATTTTGTGAGGTATAAAGTTCTAGGTTTTAGGGAGCAGGGAGCAGGGAGCAGGAAGCAGGGAAGTGGGAAAAACTTTTTTGTACCTCATAAGTATGGTAAATGCTATATAATACTGAATAAACGCGGACTTGATATTAATCAGACGATGCTGACCTTTTACCAAAGACGTATCGAATGATCCAAAGGGCAAAAATTGGCATCGCTACTAATTGGGTGATCAGGACAGATACAGCTACCCAAAAAATTCCTCCTTGCATGACTAGGAGTAAGGAAGTAGTAAACAGAACAGTGAAAATCACGTTCCAGCCTAGATCAATGTGAGCTTTATCCAGCGCTTGAAGTAGCCGAGATGTGGAACGAGACAAGGCAATTGGCAAGGCTGAAAAGCAAATCAAGATTAAGACAGGAATTGCGGTTACCCATTTTTCCCCAAACACAATTGGCACATAAAATGGAGCCAAACTAGTTTGTAAAATAACAAGTGGTAATACAATTGCTCCAATCATCTTGAAACTACCAAAGTATCGCTTTTTGAGCTCCTTTAAGTCCTCACGAACTTGACAAAAATGAGGATACCAGGCGGAACCTAAGGCATTAAGAACACTCTGGCTAATCCCTAATCCAGCGTTGAAAGCAAAAAAGTAAAGTCCCAATACTTCCATACCGAGAAATCGACCAACTAGTAAATAATCGATGTTGAGTCTTAGCTTATTTAACAACTCAACTCCCAGCAGTTTGCTGCCAAAACTGGTAATGTTTTTCCATTGCTTCAAACTGACAGATTTAGGGGGTCGCCAAGGATGATTGGAATAGGTAATTACAATCCATACTGGATAGGATAAAACCATCGACCATACTACAGCCCAAACCCCCATATCCAACAGCGCTAAACCAACGATAATGATATTGCTGACTATTGCCTGTGCCGCATAACACCAAGCCCTAACGTTTAGTCGGTTTTCTCGTTCAATCAAGGCAGACTGAACCATGAAAATTGGAAACATTAAGTAAATTAGGGAAAGAGTACAGATGGGTAAAATCAGTTGGTTGTTGTCATAAAACCAAGCAATCGGATAGGAAGCAATACACTGAATAATAGCTAGGGAAAGACATAAAATCCAATTCAGCCAGTAGGCGGTATTACAGATAATCTCTAACTCTTGCTCATCAGCCTGAATTAGCTTAGCTCCAATCCCCGCTCTAAGGCTGAGAGTATTAGCAAATTGAAAAGTAGTAGCAATGACTGATACCATTCCATAATCATAGGGAGTGAAGACACGAGCTAGAGTAACCGTTGTCGCTAAACGGAAGATGCGCTGCACTAGTTCAGCACTTCCTAGCCAGCTAATGTTACGAATGAATTGGTCAGATGATAGCTGCTTGAGCTTTTTGATTAGCATTAGGATACAGGTACATTAGCAAAGGGAGGAGCTAAAGGCGCTCTAGGTCTACCGCCTCCACCTACGCGGTTTAGACTATTGTTAGTAACAATATCTAAAGATTGAAAGAGTTGCATAAAATCTTTGTAAAAGGGATTATTATGGTGAGCTTTAGCAAATAACCCATAACCATAAGCTGATTTAAACTCTTGTTTAACCCCTTTTTCCACAGCTAAAGCATAAGCATCTCTACCTGTTCCATCAACTACATAACCGCCATAATCTTGTAAAGCATGAAAAAGTTTTTTACCGGCTGGTGTAGTTATACCAAGACTTTCTTCTGTTACGTTAGGAGGAATTGCTAACAGAGATCCCATTACCAGTTGAGAATCCTTACCTTTATATTTAGATGGAGCTTTACGATCTGCTCTATCCGCAGGCCAGCGGTATCCAGGTGTAGGGCTTTGGGGATTGTAATTGAGGTATTTTCCCCAAAGTTCTATTTTTAAAACATGGCGAATTGGCTCGCTACCGGTCAACTCTCCCTTGCGTATCGTTCCACCTATAGAGGACAATCCAGAACCAAGATGACCTCCAGCAATACCTTGACTGTATAAATCTAAGTCTTTTTTTGGCCAGTGATAGCCATATACAGGACCACCTTTAACACAGCGAGCCATAGGTTCTAGTTGGATTATGGTGTGACCATCAGGCTGAAGCAAAGCAGCAGCATTATTGGGAGTGGAATACTTAGTGGGAGTGTTAATCGCATCCGGAACAATTAAATCATCAGGAATAGGAATAGATAAATTTTCATAGGTTGTCTTACCGCTACATCGCTTTGTCCAACTGCCAGGATTATACAAGGGTTGCAGTGGACTACCTGCGGGGATAATAAATAACAGATCAACATCTACAGAAGAACGGGCTGATCGAGGTAGATTAGCCGGTTTATACTTAGCATGACTACCAATCGGCATGTTCCAGATTGAGTCCTGAGAAAAGGGCCAGAGCCAGGGGTCACGAGTGGTAGGAGTGCTGCTATTAGCATAAATTAAATTGTTGGCTCGTAGATAATTAGCCAAACCAATGCTTAGAGCTATTGTTACCAGCAGCAGTACTCCTACTAAATACCGTCTGAATTTCCTAGATTTTAAGCACATATAAGGGTTATAAAAATGCTGTTTGATCTAAAGTAGATTAGCCTGGGTATTTTCTAAAACAAAAGTGTTATTTTACAAGCCAAACCTTGTGGATCTCAAGACTTTTGATAAATGACAAATGACAAATGACAAATGACTATAAATCAAGGAAAAAAGCGAACTTGATATCATGAAACATTTGATAGTCGCTGACGCACAGTGTAAGCCAGCTCTAGCACTTTGCCATAGCCCTCAGGTCCGAACCACTGCATCAGTGCGATCGCTATACTCAGACGGATGTACTCTCGGGAGAAGCGTAGCTGAGGATAATGCATGAGAGCTTGACGACGAAAATGATTAGCCATTTTGTAATCTTGATCACTACTTTGAAGACATTTCCAAGCTAGGCAGAGGTTAATATTGCCATAGCTTCGATTTCTTAAATATAAGCTTTCAAAGGGAGCAGATTGAAAAGCTTTTTCAATGATTGTACGGAAGTCTTCTAGCCTTTTTACATAGTTTTTGGACTTATTATTTTGATGATGGCGATAGCTAACTAAGGGTTCTTGTACCACAGCAAAAGGATAACGTGAAGCGATCCGAAGCCACATGTCCCAATCTTCAGCCGCGCGAAGAGTTTGATCAAATACCCCTAGGCTCTCAAAGCAGTGGCGACGAACCATTGCTACACTGCCACATTCAACTATATTGTGTTCAACAAGCTTCTCCCAAACATTACCCTCGGCGTGATGTTCAAACACTCTACCTGTGGGTTTACCGGTTTCATTGATATAGGCAACCCAGGTATATACCAAACCGACGTCTGGATTTTCTTCCAGAACAGACACTTGTTTTTCTAGCTTAGTGGGCTCCCAAAGATCATCAGCATCGATGAATGCGATATAATCCCCCCTAGCATTAGCAATTCCCTGGTTTCGTGCTGCAGAAGCCAAGCCTTGATTGGCTTGGGAAATGAGTTTAACTCGTGGGTCAGCTATCTGAGAAATCCATTGCTCAGTATTATCTGTACTGCCATCATTAACGACTATTACTTCAAAATCCCCATAGGTTTGATTGAGAACACTATCGATAGTTTTGGGAAGATAAGTCATGGCATTGTAGGTGGGAATAACTACAGAAACCTTTGGCATATCTATAATCTCCTAAGTTGTTTAGTTAAAACCCTAAATAGTTAAAACACTAAATAGTTAAAACCCTAAAATTAAAAACACTAAAATTAAAAACACTAAAATTACTAACCCTCAGTTGCCAACTCTAGTTCAAAACCGAGTTGGTTTCACAGTACTAGTAACAACAGTACTATCAGAAGGTGGACACCTCTGCCAGTTCCAACCTGCAATTGCCAACAAGGTATACCAGTAGAAAAAGAAATTGGTATGACTCCAGATATTCTCGGTAATCATCCCTACAGGTATAGCCATAAGAGTTGCCAACAGGATAAAACACAAATCGCGCTGTCCACTGCCAGGAGGTGCATACCGAAGTAACTGAACAAGACGCAAAAACTGAGCAAAGAAAAAGGCTAAAAAAGTCCCTAGACCTACTAACCCACCTTCTACCAGAATCCGGACATAATCATTGTGGGGAAGAAGACCATTGGTACTAATGTGATGACTCAAACCCAGACCATAACCCAAGATTGGGAAATGCTGCCATTGCGTCAGTAAGTAAGTCCACTGATCGAGCCGCCAATTAAAACTGTTGTTGTCTACCTTCGAGAGCAGAATCGCACGCCAGATCTCAATGTCAGGATTGAGTAGGGGTGTGTTAGCAATTGATCCGAGGCGTTCTTGTCCAAACTCTGAACTTGCAAATAGTCCTATAACTAGGGCGAAAAATAGCAACCCACCGATTAGGTTAACTAGACTTAATCTAGGGGCAATCAAAACCAACACAAAAGTCCCCAACATCATCAAGCCAAATAGGGATTTGGTACTCACAAAGAAAAAGGCGAGTAAACCTAGCAACAGAAGCCAGAGCAAACGCTGCTTTGAATGACTTAACTTCCAATAGGTCAGACCGATAAATAGCAATATAAAGGTAACGAAGGTATTGGGGTGACCCATAGTCCCTCTGATTCGAGATGCTCCTTCAGAGATTGTGGCAGAGTGATCTCTCATCGGTGAAAGTATGGAAGGTAACACTGAAGGAATGATCATCTGGATCAAGGCTAATGTAAGTGGTAAAACAAGAGCCAAGAACAGCATATGGATAATTTTTTCAGGAGCAATCCGGTGTTTAAGCTGCATGATCAGCAGGTAGACCATCAGCCATGAAAATAGGCGCACCCACTCCCGGATACTCACTGAAACATAGGAACTATCAAGTCCTAATCCTCCCAAAGCAAGCAGGATAACCCACAAACCCTGTAACCCTACCCAACCAGCAAATAACCACCAAAATTTATCAGTTTTAACCCTCTGACCTGTTAATAACATTACCGTCACGTAGAGTAATGTCACAGCATCAAGCCCGATGGCAAATAGTGCTGGTAACTGTTGCTTTGAGAAAATATCAAGAGAGCTACGCAGGATTAACAGACCCAGTACAATTTGGTCAAAGCTGGCAAAGCAGTAGACCAGCACTGCTACCATACCTGCGCCCAGGGCTAAAACCAGTAAAAGGGGATTAATGCCAGCAAGTAACCCTGTAACTATACCAACCCCTACACCGGCTAACCCTACCAAAAGGGTAGGGTTAGGGAAACGACTCGGACCGTTATTGCTCCACATCATCTGAACCCCGCGATAAAACAGACTTCCCAGGCGCTACAGACTTGTTGAAGGAACCATTGAGATCGGTCAAACGCTTCAGGGATTTGGATAAAGACTGGTAACTCTGATCGGAATAGGAGTAAAATATTTCAGTCTGAGCCGTCATCCCATTGATCACCACCCCTAGTATGGGCAAGCCATTATCTTTCAATTCTTTCAATTCTTCTCCTGCTTGAAGTAGCATGTCCTTTGGTGTGAAGTTGGGACGGGTAATCATGACTAATCCCTCACTATACCGACTCAAGGTATGAACATCGGCACAGCTACTAATGGGTGGAGTATCTATGATCACCAGATCATAATGAGTTGCTGCTTCGGCTAATAGATGTTTCATCGAGGCTGACTCTAGCACCCTAGAGGGGTTAGTAAACAGCCCACCAGAGGTCAAAATGGAGAGGTTTTCAATATTTGTCGGTTGCACTGCCTCAAACAGAGTGATATCTGTGTCAATTACATCCGTCAGACCAGGCTTAGGGGTTATCCCCAAGATCCGATGCTGCTTGGGCTTACGTAGGTCTGCATCAATAATTAATGTCTGCTGAGATAACATAGCTGACACAGCTGCTAAATGGGAAGCCACGATTGACTTACCTTCACCAGAAACCGTACTGCTGACCACAATCAGCTTCAACTTCTCTTGAGTCCGAAACTCTAGCTTCTTGAGGAGTAGGCGGTAAGGTTCAACTAAACTGAGATCAGCCAAAAATTGTTCGGGATGCTTAAGACTCAGAGCAGATAAAGGTATTTCCGGTAAGACTCCCAGTCTGGGAAGTTTCAGCAGTGCCTCTGCATCAGAAACATCGTACAACTTGTTATCTATCACCTCCAGCAGTAGAATAATACCGATGGCTAGGGTAATTCCAGCAGCGGTAGCAAGTACTAGCACCACTTTCTTATTGGGTTCACTGGGTAAGGAGGGGACTTGAGCTTCAGCAATAATACGGATATTGCTAACAAGTTGAGCTTCAGCAATCCGTGCTTCCTCTAGTTTGTTTTGTAGAAATTTCAACGATTCAGTTGCTTCTTCTCGTTGGCGAACTAATGCCGTAAGACGTTGCTGTTTAATTGGTAGTTGCTCAAGATCATTCTGAAGTATAGCTCGCTCACGCTGTAAAACTGTTAGCTTCTCTGCCAGTGCTAATTGTTCAGTATTAGAAATAATATATCTGGAGGTAAGCTCCTGACTCAACTGATCAGATGCTACATCCAATGGGAGTATGGTCTTAGAGTTGGGGGCAATAGTAGCAATTTTTTGATTGTAGAGTGAACGGATAGCATTTCGCTCTTCCAGCAACGATAGTACTGTGGGATGATTCTCGTTAAAACGTGAACGAACCGTAGCTAACTCGGAATCCAAATCTGCTAGCTTAGCCCGTAATTTATCTAGTTCTTGATCTTGACCAACCCGCCCACTTACGTAGGCATTATTAATAGTATTAAAGCCTGTTAATTGCCCGAGTGCCTTAAGCCGGGCATTGACTTCTTGAAGTTGGGCATACAGAAGACGTTCCTGGTCTTCTACCTTAGCAAGACTCTCCACCAAGCTTTCGGTTTGTTGCTCAAACGAGACTAAACCACTACTTTTTCTATACTTGCTCTCCGCCACTTCTGCTGCTTCAGTCAATGCCCGTTGCTGAGGAACCTCCTTCTCCAAAAACTCCCGTACTACTCTAGCTTCTTGGCGAATTGCTTCAGTACTTTCGTAAACCATTGCGTTGGCAACAGCATTAAGCAACACAGTAGCTAATTCTGGGTCTTGATTCTGATAGCTAATTTCAAGAATGTTAGTAGCAGGAATATTTTTTACTGTTAAATCCTTATTAAGTTCTTTAGGAGTTATGGTTGTCACTAAATTACTGACGTCTTGTGAAAAGACTTGGTCAATTGCTTGCTGCAGAATCCGTTGCGACTTAACCAGTTCTGCTTGATTAGCAATTGGGTTAGCCCCACCCGGTCCCCGGTTAGGCAATTGGCTAAGGTCACGACCTAAGGGAGAAACACTTACCTGTTTATTGTCAACAATTAGCCTTGCTTTCACCTCATACACTGGTGAAGTATAGACTAGATAGGCGATCGAGGCACCAATTACGGAAGCAAAGGTAGCCAGAGCTGGCCAAAACCGACGCTTCAAGACTGATACTAAAGATGAAAGGCTGGTCTCCATTACACGTTTTTTAAGTCATTTGCTAATTGCTAATTGCTAATTGCTAATTGCTGCAATTTTCAAGTTTAAATTTGCCTTTTACCTTAATAGTTCACTTTTCTAGGCCGACCTTATTGAGTTTTTGTGGCTTGCTAGACAACAACAGGTCAAGTTGGAGGTTAACTTGTTCTAAGATTTGCTTACGCAAGGTTTTTTCCAAATTCTCTGGATCAGTCTGTTCCCGAGAATTCGTTTCTTCGTACAGAAGAGTAGTGAGTTCTTGTAGACAAGCTTCTAGACGCTGCCGTTTTTCAGGTGTCATAGTCATTGCTTTAGGCTTGAGTTTTGACTGGAATTCGTTACCTAGACTCACCTTTAGTTCAGTGGTAGGCGGCTGAATTGAGTCGTTTGTTTGCTGTGTGATCACAACAGGTGAGTCGGTAACTTTGGCATACACGGCTAAGTGATCAGCAGTGATTTTTTCCCAGTTGTAGTTAGCTTGCACATACTGTTGTGCCTTCTTAGCCATTTCTGCCAACTGCAGAGGTTGCTGTATGCCTTGCGCTAGACAACGAACGCAGGAGTTAGGGTTTCCAGTCTCGAACAGCAGACCTCGCTCTTGACCAACAAGTTGCCGATGTGGCGGAATGTCACTTGCTACCACTGGGATTCCTTCCCGCATCGCTTCTAGCATCACTAGGGGCATTCCTTCTAAATCAGAAGGCAAAACGAAAATCCCTGCTCCTCGCATGATCTCTGATAAGCGAGATCCTTGGAGTTCACCCGTGAAGAGTATATCGTTATTTCCAGCTGCCATATTGACCAGCTTCGAGGTAAACTCAGGCATTTCACTGATACCACCAGCTAGAACAAGTTTCCATCCTCTAGGCTTGAGGGATTGAAACGCCTCTATCAGTAAATCGGGTCGTTTTTCTGGTACCAGTCTGCCTAGGAATAGAAGATAACGTCCCTGTTCTAGTGAGAGGGATTTAAGATAAGGAAATTTGGGGTCTGACTCAGCATATATCCCTGGGGCGTTGGGGATGTAGATTGTATCAATGCCGTAGGTTTTCCAAAAATAAGACTTGAGATTGTTTGACACTACAACCAGTTCATGGCCATAGTTCACTGCCACCTTTTCTCCCAAGTGGATGATACTACTAGAAAGTCGGCCCCACTTAGCTCGTTGCCAGTCCAATCCATGACAGGTAACCACAATCCCTTTAGAAGAGGCAATTCTGGGAATCCAGGTAAACAGGGATGGACCGACAGCATGGAAATGCACAATGTCATAGCGTTTGATAATTGAAGCGATCGCAGCGAAAGCAGAACTGGTCAACGCATCTAGCCCTCTGAATGATAAGGAGGGTAGGCAAATCACTTGCACACCTTTGTATTTATAAGAGGAAAACCAGGGGGTTTGGGTATAACTCGGTCGAGCGAACAGATCTACCGAGTGACCTTGTGCAACCATTTTGGGATAAACTTCCTGACAGCAGCGCTCAATTCCACCCTGTTTAGCCGGTAAACCTTTTGCTCCAATTACGGCAATTTTCATGATTTGCGATTCTCTTTTAGAAACGGTAGATTTAATCAGACATTGGATAGTAGACCTCTTGCAAAAGTCCAACACTAGTCTCCACAATCCGTATTGCCTATTCCCTGATCGGAAGTACCCTACTTCTGCAAGATGTCTAATTTAAATGCATTCTGGGCTAGTAGTAGATGACACAGAGCCATGTTTCCAACGATGCAACATGTCTGTGTAGACATCGCTGACTACTGTGTGGGCTGCATAGGGCTGGGCATTCCTTACACAGGACACAGCCGGATAATCCTCGGCATGTTGCAATACATGGCCCAGAGCATTTGCGATCGCAAAGGGTGTTCTTTCGTAGGCCACCATCCCACTGTCAGCACGGAGCAGTCTAGGGGTTTCACCACAGTTGGTAGTTACTACAGGTGTTCCACTCGAGAGTGCTTCCAGGACAACCATAGGAAGACCCTCGTAGGCACTGCTCAGTACAAAGGCGCTGCTGATCCGGTGCAACTGGGCTAGTTTTTCAAAGGACACGGACCCGAGCATGGTGACTCGCTCACAGAGCGCCAAACGAGCAATTTCAGAACGGACTTCACCAGCTAATTCCCCATCCCCTGCTATGAGCAGATGAAGACTCGGGTCGTTGAGCGCTGCGTACGCTCGCACCAGTAAAATGGGATCTTTCTGGGGATGAAGGCGACCTGCGAACAAAACAAAACGTGTCTGTTCTGGTAAACCTAGCTGCTGGGCAAGGACTTTCCTTTGCTTCTCCTTTTCCCTTGGTTCTAAGGGATAAAAAATCTCAGTATCAACTGTGTTTTTAAGAAAAGTGACGCGCTCAGCGATCTCGGGGTAACGTTCCTGGTAAAATTGGGCTGATTGCGTATTACAAGAATAAATCTGGTCAAATTGTTTAATCAGGAAGCGCTCCAGTGCAAAATACCCTGCTGGAAAATACTGCCATAGCATGGCCTTCTTACTAGTGCCAGCAGCAATCTGCTGCTGAATATCATTGTGAATGAAAAGGGTCTTATCTCCAGACCAGTTGAGAGCTGCTACAGTTGGTTCAAGGCGATGGAAGTGGATAAAATCGGATGCCAAGCAACGACCTAACAAAGCTGCTGTATACTTGACAGTAGTCGGTATAAAGCCCCTAACATTATCATTGAGCATATTAAATAGGGGCATGAATTGGATTGACCGACCAGCATACTCAGTCTTTTGCCATACCCCTGTCGATGATTTGGGTTCTCCTGTTCCTACCAACCGCACCTCAAACTCAGTCGGAGCATATTTAATGAAGGAGCGGATCACTGTCTGAATGCCACCGATGCTGCTATTCCATGGATTGAACTGGTAGAAAATCGTCAAAATGGGCTTACGCATGAATTCAAGTTGAGACTTTAACTAATTGCCTGAGGCAACAAAATCAGAGTGATTTGCCCCAACCACTGGTTTGAGGGGGTTCAACTTTTCCTCAAACCGGATGGATTGCCAAGTTGGCAGGATTTTTTAGCCCCGAAAGTATATTATTCACAATTCTGTCTTTTAATACAAAATTACTATGAAGTTTCTGTCAAGTATCTGTATATTTTTTGTGAATTTATTGTGGACAATAGTATTGCGGTAAGTAGGAAAGGAATGCTTACCTCTTTTATTCAAAAACTGTTCGCGTAGCGTGGGCGTAGCCCATAAGCACCTCAAGTAGCGTGGCCATTTGCGTAGCGTGGCCATTGGCCTTGGCCTTGGCCAAAGGCTGATAGCTGAATGCTTACCTATTGGGATACTTCACAGGGGCATGGAGTACAGTAGCTATAGCGGTTTTTTCAGCAAATGCAACAGGCAACAGAACAGAAACAACAGATGACAGGGGAGACGCCTGTTCTACGGAGCGCTGATAGCTGATTGTTCTTCTGGCTCAACATCTCAATTCAATACAACTCGGGATTACCCTAAATCCAGGAGCGGAACCACATCCGCAACTGATACCCTGACTCAGACAAGGGTAGACCTAAGTAAATTGGTAACCAGAATATAAAAGCTAGTACAACTACCAAGATTACGCTGACACCAGCACTACGATACTGGTTTTTCTCACTGTGTAGCCAGCGGTCAACTAGCCACGCCAGTGCTAATCCAGAAAACACTGAAGCTCCCATATAATGATAAAGAAACGTGCAGCGAGTCACTTTCGTCCAGGGCAATAGGTTAGCGGCGTAGTTTACGATCAAATAGAGGGTAATCCAGGTATAGGAGGTTGGTATAGATTTCCAGCCCACCCCTTCTAAGATGCGTTGGGTTAACAGCAGCAGCAGCAACAAAATAGCTGTAGTCGAGAGCCACCATAGGAAAGGATTGCCCATGGCATGGACATCATAGATTACATTGCTCGCATCAGCCGATAAGAGGGAGTCAGTGGGAACAGCCTCAGGGCTGTGACTAGCAGTCTGATAAAAGTAAGCAACCGGACGCCACATTAACAGCCAACTATACCACCGAGAACAGTAAGGATGGACGTCAGTACCACTGCCCACATTTTGATGGAAGGTTAAAATTTTGACTTGAGACTCCCAGAATCCAGGGCTAGGATTCATCAGTAAGTGAGGAATCCAAAGCAGGCTGTAAGTAACAACTGGTAAAATTACCAAGTTCAGCAGGATGTGCCCGATATTCAGTTGGGTCAGGTTTTGTAATGGATGGCGTCCCGATGGTATGGAGGGAGTACGGGTTGTCTGCCCAAAATAGGTTCTAAATAATTGCCATACCCAAGCCACAGCCCATACTATATAAATCCCTAACAAAAACCACAAGCCATTCCACTTAATCGCTGCGGAAGCACCAAAAAACACACCAGATAGGATTAGCATCAGCCAGCGTTTGGCAGCATAATGATTCAGAGCCAGCAGGAAAAACAACTGACCCAGTAATCCCAAGATCACTAAATATATATTGTTGAGGGCATAGCGGGATTCTACCAGGAATAAACCATCAGTAGCTGCGAACAGAGCAGCAATCAAGGCATAGCTGCGACGTCGATTGAGTTGATAAGCCAGAGCCGCCACTACGATCGGAATCAAAGAACCCGTCAGGGCATTCAGGCATCGGTAACTCCAGGTAGAGCGTAAGGAACCAGTCAGCTCGTTAACCCTATCCTGCCCAAAAGGTAGATGAGAGCCAATCCAGATGCCAATGGCAATGATGTACTGACTTAGGGGAGGATGGGGATTGAAAAAGGAAGTACCGGTTAAGTAGTTATTGGCAAATATAGCGTAGTAAACTTCATCGAATACCAGGCGATTAAATCGACCCAGCCCCCAAAATCGCAGGGCGAGTGACAGTAAAACAATGGCAGTTATGCCAATGCTAAACCAGGGAATAGACGAATGAGACGGCTTTTTTGGCAAAATCATCACCTTCGAGGCTTGGGTTATCGGTGAATGGCACACTCAATCTGGAGTAGAGGAGACCTTGATCAGCAATACTTTTCTCGGGGAAGAGCGGGAAGACAGATCAGAGTGGAAAGACAACACTGCCAAGCATCCCCCTTGTCTGCCTTCCCTAATTCCGAAAGTATAAAATATGCCAATTAAATGCACACTAGCTTAATAACCTGTAAGCTGATCACCTGCAACCTGTAACTTATACCTGCTCAGCATCTGTAGTTCGAATAAATGAAATTGGTATATAGCGCTACGCGCAAGGGCAAGAGGCAAGAGGCAAGAGGCAAAAGTTTACTACACAAGGTTTTGCTGCTTGTATCAATGTCCTAACTTTAATGCGTAGTGCTATAACTTCCCCCTCTTCTCCCTCTTAACCCTCTTCCTGCTATTATCCCTTTAATCCCTTTAATCCCTTAATAGCTTTTGCGCGCCTTACCTCCCTCTTGTCTACACAATTGTGATAACACTTGTGATATAACCAGAAAAATTGTCAGACAAGTATTCCGGATTTTCCTCTAAGTGGATTGAAAAACTAAGAATAGGCATCATCACTTGACCTTTCCTTATTATTATCAAATTCTTCACATTATCCACACAAAATATCACGATTTTTAAACTGTTAGTAAAGATTGTTTATGGTAAATATTTTTAGTGTTAAAACCAATTTTATACTGAAAAAATGAGTTAGAATTTATCTGGTTTTTATGGACAAGGAGAAAAATATAGTTTTCTCTTTTAGGAGAGTAATTCCTGGGTGTGCTGCCACTCTAAACCCTCAGTAGCAGTAACTATTATTTTCTCGTTAATAGAGAAAAATATGCCTCTGCTCATGACTTAAAGGAAATGATTAAAACAATCAAAAACCACAGAGTTAGCACATACTAAACACTTATGAAAATCCGAGATATTAATCCACGAAATGTTAATCCACTACATGGCACAGACAAAGGGGACTGGCTCACAGGTACCCCAGAGCCAGATAATATCGACGCTCAAGGGGGGGCTGACACTGTATTCGGAGGTGGTGGAGGTGACTTTATCAACCTTGGTTATGATGATGATCGTGATCTGACCTGGTATAGTAACTTTTCCGAGAGGATGGACATCATTGAAGATTTCGATCCCAACGATGAAGATGTTGTGGTTATAACCTCTGGTTTCTTTTGGGATCTTTTTCACAACGAAGGTTTGAATTCAGATGCCAATGTTGGAGATTGGTTGACAATTGAGCAGTTGGGTTCAGATACTTATATTAGAGTAGATCCAGATGGTATTCAAGGGTACACCCCCTTCAGAACATTAGCTATCCTAAAAAATGTTGATAAAAACGATATAAATCTAGATATAGTTGATGGCGATTTTATCATCGCATGATTAACCACAGGTGATGCGCGGATTTTCACGATCAGCTTCGAGTTTAGGTGTGGAACCAATCAGCAATCTGGTCAGTCTTCAACCTAAGACTGTCAGATGGGTTAAGAGCGTCTACTCGGAAAAAATATCCACTTTGGAACTGGGAAGCATCTACCAATGACTAATCTCTAGTTCTCAACAAAGATAATCAATATGTTTGACCTTAAAAACTACAAGCGCTTCTCTTTGAGAACAGGTATTGTCAGCCTGATCGGTGTGGCCAGTCTATTTGATACTAATCCTGCCTCAGCCACCATCATCACTAATGGTAGTTTTGAAAATTATTTTACGGGCTGGGAAACATTGGGTAGTGCTTCTGTGCGCACTGCAGGTTTTGGTAGTCAACCTACTGACGGCAGTTTCTATGCCCAGCTAGATACATTCCTTCCCCAGGAACAAGAAAACTTCGTGGAGCTAGCCAATTTTCTAGAGCTGGACATTACAGTGCTGGATCAGATCGGCAAAGGAAAGGGGGAGGTGTTTGAAGGATCAGCAATCAGAACTACCTTTACAGCAGTTGCAGGAGATGTTCTTAATTTCGATTACAACTTCCTCACAGATGATTTCGGTTCTGAATATTTTAATGACTTCGCTTTTGTGGGAATTTCCGGTCAGTTGAATGGTTTGGCTGATACCTTCTCAGTATTAGCTGATTCCATGACACCGTTTGTTAATGAAACTGGTTTTAAGACCTACTCTCAGAAAATTGCTGCCTCTGGAACCTACACTGTGACCATAGGTGTAACAGATGTGGGAGATGGTGCCTTTGATTCAGGAGTACTAATCGATAATGTCAATGTAGTCAGACTCGACATACCTGATCCCCCCCCAGTTCCAAAACCGGATCCCCCCTCAGTGCCAACACCCACTGATCCCCCCTCAGTGCCAACACCCACTGATCCCCCCTCAGTGCCAACACCCACTGATCCCACCTCAGTTCCAGAACCAACCTCTGTATTGGGGTTACTAGCCATTGGGGTTTTAGGGGTGAGAAGTCAGTTGAACAAACACAAACAAAAATGTGAGGGAACTAGTAAAACACAGACCTAGCTAATGGGGAAACCCGCGAAAAATGAAATACAGACAACGGACCAATGAACTAGAGCGATAAGCAGCGAGTTTTGGTTGCTCAGTAATTATAATCATGACAGAATGCCAGGTCGGATTTATATTCTGCAATAGTTACGCTTCACGCTTATCCCAACGGCAGGACAATCTCTTAGCTTAGACTAATTATCAATGACAGACTAACAAAGTTACACATGCTCTAAAATCAGAATTATGTTATTATGAAATGATAGCTATTCAGGTAATCAGTCACCAAGGTAAAATCAATCTCCGCAACTTGTAATACCCTTGTAATAGCTCGGTGCTCTAGGGTCTGTGATCCTGGTTTTGTTATTTGAGATACTTTGAACAGAAATATTTGGCTTTCCCAAATCTTTTTAAAACTTAATATATAGTGATACCAAGTGGCGAGTACTCAGGTATCAGCTATTAGCCGTCAGCCCAGTTGCTCAGAACCGACCCTCAAGCAATAAGCCATTTGCTCCGTGGGCAAGGCAAAATCAACCCCATTACTGCAACCCATGGAATGACATCAAGTAATGTGGTGTTAGTAGTCAGTTACCCAGTAGCAAAAACCCGAGAAAGCGTTTTCCCCTAACCCAAGTTTCGTAAATGTGCAAAAACTGTACTGTTGAAGCTTTAGAGTTAGGAATTATAATATACAGTGGGCGATATCTAAATCATATCCACAACCGCGCTACCACAAAGCCAAACATTTCTTATGGGGACAACTACAGTTTTACGAATAGGCGATCGCGTCATTAGTGCAGAAGAAATTGTTCCCCTGCTAGCTGGTTACCAATTGCTGCCACCGTTAATCCGTGAGATTATCATTGACGAGGCAGTGGCTACCGCAAGCTGCACACCAGAGGAGAAGGCTCAAGCCTATCAGCAGTTTTTGGAAAAAAATCAGCTCATTGACGAGACGGCTAAACAGGCTTGGCTAAAGCAGCGTGGTATGAATCCAGCTCAATTAGAAGCCCTAGCGGTACGAAGTATTCTGATTGAGAAATACAAACAACAAACCTGGAGTCACAAACTGGAATCTTATTTTCTGGAACGGAAGGGACAATTAGACCGAGTGATTTATTCCCTGATTCGGACAAAAGACCCAGGGGTAGCCCAAGAAATATATTTCCGCATTCAAGAAGGAGAAGAGTCTTTTGCTGACCTAGCTAGGGAATATTCCCAAGGACCAGAAGCTCAAACTGGGGGATTAATCGGTCCAGTTGAACTGAGCGTACCTCACCCCGCCTTAGCCCAAATGCTTCGCCTGAGCCAACCCGGACAATTGTTCCCACCGACTCGCTTGGGAGAATGGCTGTTAATCGTGCGTTTGGAGAAGTTTATGCCAGCCCAGTTAGATGATTCGATGCGCCAGCGACTGCTGAATGAATGTTTCAGCACCTGGCTCAGTGAGCAACTGAATCAGCAATTAGCAGCGCTAGATTAACCACAAAACTCTAGAAATGAAACTAAACTCAAGAAACCTTAGACAGCGGCTTTGATTCCGGATTTGGGGGAACATGGGCGGGTATGGTGGTTCTCGGCATGATTATCTCGCGCCAGATGGAGAAGATTCCGAAAAACCCGTCTAGCTTGGCATTTATGGTAATCCTGAAACTGTGCCGTGGCTAAATGATCATTAGTCTATGGTGATCGGGTAAATTTTTGTTGTTTAAGGCTAGTCTCAATAGATTTTCCCTATGCACCATCATAGCATAGCCAACTAGTTACATTTCTTAATGAAAGAAGCGCTAAGCAAGTCCTAGGGTGCTCTGCAAAGTCTTTACATAAAAAACAGACCTAATATTTATAGCATATCCTCATAAATACCCCATGAGAAGCTGTTATTAAATTTAAGCTAACTAATCTCACGCTCTTGCAAACTAATCTCAAATCCTAAGAGGCTCAATGACCTATACAACAACAATTCAAGAGTTTCTAGCTGGTATTTCGCCGTTCAATCAATTGTCAAGGGCAGCACGGCAAAAACTGTCCACTAGTTGCCAACTGTTGCGCTACCGCATGGGCCAGACAATTGTGGTCAGGGATAAAATGCCAGGCCAAATCTCGATTTTATTCCAAGGCAAAGCCCGTCTAATTGGCTATGACCAACGCCGTCAAACCCCCACAACCCTCAAATTACTACAACCAGGGGCGATTCTTGGCTGGGTCAGTTTGGTCAGGGGCATACCATGTGAAACTGCGATCGCATCGGTGGAAGCGGTTTGTGTCACCATCAATGTGGCTGACTTCTTAGGGCTGCTAGATACAGAAAAATCTTTCTGTGATGCCTTCAAAGCCCGTTGTGGTCTAGTGGAAATCTTTGATCTTTTGGGAACAGAGTTGGGGCGTCGGGCTGAGGCAGAGACTGACCTCAAAGCACTTGCCCTGTTAGCCTGGTCAGACGCTTTAGTTTATAACCTACCTCGGGGCAAGCAAATGTCAAGCCAACTCGACCCCAATCGAGTATGGTTTGTGAGTGGAGGAGCAGCCGCCAATTTACCAGTAGGGTCTTGTCTGAGTTCGGAAGCATTGTCTAGCTTACAGGTCAATGGTCATGGTGCAACGCGCTTGGTGGGAATTCCAGAAGCTATTTTCTCAGAAGCTACCGCTACTGACTCGGAAACCTTGGCTGAGCCTACCGATACAATTCGCAGTATACCTCAAGACGATATTCCCCAGGCTCCAGACCGACCGGATGAGGCTCCCGAGACAATTTACACTGACCAGACTACTCCTACAAAATTCCCCTTTATACGGGGTAAAGGAGCGGTGCAGGAATCCTTGGCTTGTTTCCAAATGCTGAGTAAGTACTTTAAAATTCCTTTCCGCAAAGATAGTATACGGAAGGTGCTAAAAAACCAGCATGCTCGCACCGGTCAAATCTCCCTTCAGCACTGTGGTGCAGTGGCAGAACTGATGGGATTAACTGCCCAACTCGCAACAATACCAGCTAACGCTATTAAACGTTTACCGACCCCAGCGATGCTGTTGTGGCACGATAGCTTAGCTATTCTCTATGAAGCCAGTGAACGGCAAGTAGTGCTGGCGGTGCCACAGCTGGGAATTCAAAAGCTTAAACCTAAAGATTTTGAAGAAAACTGGGGAGAAGGCGGGCAGGTACTTCTGTTAAAACCTACCAAAGACACCCCTACCCAGCGGTTTGGTCTGAGTTGGTTTTGGCCTTCTATCGTTCGTTACCGCAAGGTATTGGCGGAAGTTTTAATTGCTTCTTTCTTTGTCCAACTGTTAGGTCTCGCCTATCCCTTGATTATCCGGGTACTCATTGACAAAGTGATCTCCCAAAACAGTACCGATACCTTGCAAGTACTGGGAATTTTACTGTTGGTGGTGTCGGTTTTTGAGGGGGTTTTAATCACCCTGCGTACCTACCTGTTTGTAGATACGACCAACCGTATCGATATGTCTCTTGGTTCCGAGATTATCGACCACCTGTTGCGCTTACCGTTAAACTATTTCGAGAAACGACCCGTTGGGGAGTTGTCCACTCGCATCAATGAGCTAGAAAATATCCGCTCCTTTTTGACCGGGACAGCCCTAACCGTGGTGTTAGATTCAGTCTTTTCTATAATCTACATCGTGGTCATGTTCATGTTTAGTTGGGTGCTGACCGTGGTGACTTTGTCAGTGATTCCTTTGTTCATGCTCCTGACCCTGATCGTTTCCCCAATTGTCCGGCAACAGCTACGCAATAAAGCAGAACGGAATGCTCAAACCCAATCCTATCTAGTAGAGGTATTATCTGGTATTTCCACCGTCAAAGCCCAGAATATTGAATTGCGATCGCGTTGGAAATGGCAAGAGAAATATGGGCGCTATGTTAGTGAAGGCTTCAAGAATGTGCTAACCTCTACCGCCGCCAGTTCTATGAGCACCTTCTTGAACAAACTCTCTGGTTTACTTGTGCTGTGGGTAGGGGTCTATCTAGTACTAGATGGACAATTAAGCTTAGGGGGGTTGATTGCCTTTCGGATTATTGGGGGCTACGTTACCAGTCCCTTGCTGCGTTTAGCCCAACTTTGGCAAAACTTCCAGTCTACAGCGCTATCTCTCGAACGCCTCAGTGACATTGTCGATACACCGAAAGAAGTGGCTGAAGCAGACCAGGGTAATATCCCCTTGCCCTCTATCAGGGGAGACATTCGCTATGAAAATCTCTCCTTCCGCTTTGCCAAGAGTGGACCAATGCAACTGAATAACATTAACGTCGAGATTCCAGCTGGTTCATTTGTAGGGATTGTAGGTCAAAGTGGTTCCGGTAAGAGTACCATGACCAAACTTTTGGCTAGACTCTATGGTCCAGAGTCCGGTCGCATCATTGTGGATGGTTACGATATCTCGAAAGTCGAACTCTATTCCCTGCGGCGTCAGATTGGGATTGTGCCTCAGGAAACCCTGTTGTTTGAGGGAAGCGTTCAAGAGAATATTGCTCTGACCAATCCTGATGCAGACAGTGAGGAAATTATTCAGGCAGCAAAAATAGCAGTAGCCCATGATTTTATCATGGGTTTGCCTTTGGGTTACAATAGCAGCGTTGGCGAAAGGGGTTCAGGTCTTTCAGGGGGACAACGACAGCGTATTGCGATCGCCAGAACGATTTTGCAATCACCCCAGTTAATGATATTAGATGAAGCCACCAGCGCCCTCGATTATGACACCGAGCGGCAAGTGTGTTTAAATCTAGCGGAAGCTTTTCAACAAAGCACGGTATTGTTCATTACCCACCGCCTAGGAACCATTCGCAACGCTGATATCATTTTGATGATGGATCGGGGTTCAATAGTAGAGCAAGGTACTCATGATGAACTGATGGCTCAGAAAGGTCGTTACTATTGCCTCTACATGCAACAAGATGCTCAAATGTAGCTATGAAGGGTGAAGGGTGAAGGATTAACCATGAAGGGTTAAGCATTAAGGATTAAGGGTGAAGGATGAAGTTTGTATTGTCTCGGTATTTGCTATTTGGTTTAACCCTTGGTGTCGGATAGACTAGGCTCAAGGATAAAAAAATACTAGTGGTCGGGTAGTTGCTTTTACAGCAAGCGTTTAATTGAGAGCGAGAAGTTTTTGCTAACTCCCCCTATAGTAAGTGATAAAAATGATCAATGAGTCAGTTTTTTTATTAGTTACTAAATTTAATTATTAAACCCGATAATTATCTCATTCGTCATCCTTTATCATTCATTCTTTCTTTTTTATCCTTAATTCGTCATCCTTTATCCTTCATTCTTTCTTTTTGATCCTTGATCATTCATCCAATACCCAAGTATTAACGAATAGCAGGAGCTAATAACGATGAGCCAATATAATGGCAATGGTAATGGCAATGGTTCCAAACGAAATCCAAAAATCAACTTAGGTTCTGTGGGTACTATGAGCAAAACCACAGTGCCTCAAGACACCAGGGACAGACATCGTGCTTCTAATAGTCACCTCGAATTCGACCAGCCAGTTATTTTAGAACAATCGCCCCATTGGTCTCATGCCATTCTCTGGGCACTGTTGAGTCTAACAAGTTTTGGTATGGTGTGGGCTTACTTTGCCAAAATTGACTATGCGGTTCCCGCCCGTGGGAAGCTAGAGCCACAAGGTGCAGTTAAAGAAGTCCAAGCTCCTGTGGGTGGAGTGGTGACAAACATTCATATTGAGGAAGGACAGTCCGTTAAAAAAGGGGATTTGCTCCTTTCGTTTGAGCCTAAGGCTACTCAGGCTCAACTGACTTCTCTCAATAAACGCCGGGCTACCTTAATCAGAGAAAACCAGTTTTATCAAGCTGCAATTAGTAATCCTAATTATCCACCTGTACCACCACCAGGTTTGGACATACAACTGTCCTCACAACTGCCTTCTCTGATCGCTAGTCGAAACACGGTACTGGCAGAAATTCGACTTTATCGCGCTCAACTGAGTGGAGGTTCTAAGAGCGCTAATCTTAGCCCTGAACAACGAATTCGTTTACAATATGGTACTTCTGCTCTTGACGCTCGGATTGCTGAACTTGAGAGTAGAATTGGCTCCCTACAGGAACAGCTCAAACAAAATCAGATTCAACTTGCCAATGGCAGAGACATCCTGAGTGTTGAGCAGGGTATTCTTGCAGATCTCAGACCCCTGTATGAACAAGGGGGCTTTTCTAAGATTCAGTTCTTGAGGCAGGAAAATGAGGTCAAAAATCGCCAAACTGAGATAAACTCTAGGATTGAAGAAGAAAAACGCTTGCAAAAAGAAATTGCTGGGGTCAGAGCAAATCTACTCAATACTATTGCCTCTTCTCAACGAGAACTGGCTGATTTGATGGCTCAAAATCAAGAAAGGATTGATAGCATAAACACCCAAATAGCTAGCATCATCAGTCAATTAAATCAACGAATTGTTGATAACAATAAACAGATGGCGGAAATTGATAGCCAGTTGCAGCAGGCTCAACTAACCCTAAGCTATCAAGAACTACGAGCTCCTGTGGATGGAACAGTCTTTGATTTGCAACCCTCAACTCCTGGTTTTGTTGCCAATACCAGTGAACCAGTGCTCAAAATTGTTCCCGGTAGCTCTCTTATTGCTAAGGTCTATCTTACCAACCGAGACATCGGCTTTGTGGAAAAAGAAATGAAAGCCGAAGTCAGAGTTGACTCTTTTCCCTTTAGTGAGTTTGGTGATGTCAAAGGGGAGGTAATATGGATTGGTGTTGATGCCCTACCACCGGATCCTGCGGAATTGCGTCAAGACTATACTTTCCCTGCCAAAATCAAATTGGATAAACAGTTCATTCAAGCTTATGGCAAAAAAGAGCCATTGCAATCGGGTATGTCTATCAGTGCCAATATCCGGGTGCGTAAGCGAACTGTGATGAGTATTTTCACCGAGATGTTTTTGGATAAGACTGAAAGCTTGACCAAAATGCGTTAGGCGGCAACCACTCCTCAAGATTACGGTTCTACCGACTGCTGAATTTAAGCACAGATGGGTACATTGGTGAATGTAAAGTACATAAAACTTTACACCAGGGTGATATGTCACCCACTGCTTAAATTCCGTAAGGTGAACCGGGGATGTTTGAACATTTTACAGATAAAGCGATCAAATCCATCATGCTGGCTCAGGAGGAAACCCGTCGCTTGGGACACAGCCTCGTAGGAACTGAGGAACTGCTGTTGGGTTTGATTGCACAAGGAACAGCTGTGGCAGCCAGAGTAATGAGTGATTTTGGTGTTACCCTCGAAGATGCTCGCTACTCGGTAGAAAATACTGTGGGTAGGGGTTCGAGAATGTTTAGCTCAGAACTCCCTTTCACCCCCAAAGCCAAAGAAGTTTTCCAGCAATCTTTCCAGGAAGCTAAGCAACTAGGACACAACTACATCGATACTGAACATTTGTTGCTAGCTATCATTCAAGACAGGAACAGCGTTGCCACTCAAGTACTGGTAAACCTGGGTGTAGACCTCACAGAATTACGCACCCATGTCATTAGTACGATAGCAGAATTAACAGCAGCAACAACTGCTAGGGGAAAAGGTTCCTCGTTTATGGGGAATACTCAAAACCAGAAAGCTACCTTAGAAGAATTTGGAACTAATCTGACCAAGTTAGCTGCAGAGGGCAAACTAGATCCGGTGGTTGGTCGTCAGCAGGAAATCGAGCGGGTGGTTCAGATTTTAGGTCGTCGTAGCAAGAATAACCCGATCTTACTGGGGGAACCGGGAGTTGGCAAAACTGCGATCGCAGAAGGTCTAGCCCAACGGATTGTATCTCAAGATGTTCCAGACCTGTTGGCAGACAAACAAGTGATTAGCCTAGATATGGCTTTATTGGTTTCTGGTACTCGCTTCCGGGGAGACTTTGAAGAACGCCTCAAGCAGGTTGTGTCTGAAGTCCAGCAATCGGGGAATATTATCCTAGTAATTGACGAAATTCACACCTTAGTCGGTGCAGGCTCCTTAGAAGGGGGTATGGATGCGGCTAATCTCCTTAAGCCTGCTCTCGCTAGAGGTGAACTCCAGTGCTTGGGAGCTACTACTCTCGATGAATACCGGAAGTATATTGAGAAAGACGCAGCACTAGAACGTCGTTTCCAGCCAGTCATGGTCTCGGAACCCTCTGTAGAGGATACCATTGATATACTCCATGGTTTGCGCTCAACCTACGAGGAGTATCACAAAGTCCAGATTTCTGACCAAGCGTTACTGGCTGCAGCTCAATTGTCAGACCGCTATATCTCGGACCGCTATTTACCTGATAAAGCCATTGACTTGATTGACGAAGCTGGGAGTCGGGTTCACTTGATGCACTCAAAGCCTTCTTCAAGGGCTAGAGCAGAATCAGAGTGGGAGAGTGAGGGAATTGAAGGTAAGTTATCCCCATCTCCAACTATTCCGATTGTGGTACAAGAAGACATTGCTCAAATCGTAGCGTCTTGGACTGGGATACCGGTCAATAAACTGACCGAATCTGAATCAGCTCTGCTGCTGCACTTGGAAGAAACCTTGCACGAGCGGATCATTGGTCAAAACGAAGCTGTTACTGCTGTGTCTCGGGCAATTCGTCGGGCAAGAGTTGGATTAAAAGATCCCAATCGACCGATTGCTAGCTTTATCTTCTCTGGTCCGACTGGAGTTGGTAAGACAGAACTGGCTAAATCCTTGGCTTCCTACCTGTTTGGGTCAGAAGACAAGATGATTCGCCTTGACATGTCGGAATATATGGAACGCCACACTGTTTCCAAGCTCATTGGTTCTCCCCCAGGGTTTGTGGGGTACGACGAAGGTGGTCAACTTACCGAAGCCGTCCGACGCCAGCCCTACTCGGTGGTACTATTTGACGAAATCGAGAAAGCTCACCCTGACGTTTTCAACGTACTGTTGCAATTGTTAGATGATGGTCGCTTAACCGATGCTAAAGGTCGTACTGTAGATTTCAAGAACACAATCTTAATCATGACCTCCAACATTGGTTCTAAAGTGATTGAAAAAGGAGGTAGTGCTTTTGGCTTTGAGTCGTCAAATAACCAAGATGAATCTAGGTACAACCAGATCCGCACTCAGGTCAATGAAAATCTTAAAGACTATTTCCGTCCTGAGTTCCTTAACCGCCTTGACGATATAATTGTCTTCCGTCAGCTCAAGAAGAATGAAGTTAAGGAAATTGCTGACATCCTGCTCCAGGAAATCTCTAGCTCTATACAAGAGAAAGGAATTATCCTGGAAGTCACAGAGGCTTTCAAAGACCACTTAGTCACAGCAGGCTACGAACCGAGCTATGGTGCTAGACCTCTACGACGGGCAATTATGAGCTTGTTAGAAGATAGCTTAGCCGAAGCCATGCTATCTGGTCAGATTCAAGAGGGCGATACAGCAGTTGTTGATGTGGATGACCACGGTCAGGTTACCGTATTATCTGCTAACGCTCAAAAGAAGCTGCTGCAACCAGTTGGTGTTTGCTAGTGCTAAGGAGTGATGCCAAATTTCCTTAAAGCCTGGACTTTAAAAGCTGGATCTGTAGAGGGGTGGCCTTTAACCCCTCTCATATATATATCTACATATACATATTTTTTAGATTAGATATATACAGCGCCATAGTTCACTAGGAAAAAGGCTGCTCCATCAAACGTGTACAAAGCTTCACATAACGAGACTTTGTGTGTTGATTTCCTGCTTCAACGGGGGCATGGGAGCGGTTAACCCTCAACAGGCTTACGAGTCGAGCCGTACTCGTTATAGCGTTCTAGGTTCAACGAGGCATTCCAATCGCGATCAATCTTATTTCCACAGCAACCACAGTCATAAACCCTTTCAGATAAAGGCATTGGCTGTTTATTTCCGCATGATGAACATAATTGACTAGATGGAAAAAACCTGTCAGCTACTACTAACTTGGCACCGTAGCGTTCACACTTATACTGAAGTTGCCGCCTGGCTTCATACAGTCCTAAATCACCGATTGCTTTCGCTAATTTGTGATTAGCCATCATCCCAGAAACCTTCAAATCTTCAATCACAACTTCCCCGTGGTTCTTAGCGATATAAGTTGTCATTTTGTGAAGATAATCTTTGCGTAGATTAGCTATACGACGGTGGAGTTTTTGAACTTTAACCTTGGCTTTTTCCCAATTCTGAGAACCTTTAACTTTTTTCGCTAATTGTCTCTGAAGTCTTGCCAGTTTCTTTTGAGCGTTTCGGTATGGATTTAAGCCTTTAAACTCAACCCCAGAACTTAATACAGCTAGGGTTTTTATCCCAAAATCCACCCCAACTCTTTCTCGTTCTTTAACTGTGGGTTCAAAGGTCTTTTCAATGGAGAAGCTAATATACCACTCACCGGCTTTTTTGTAGATTGTGACTTTTTTAGTTAGACAATCTGGTAGGGCTTCAAACGTTCTAACCCGCTTCAGGAAGGGTAAGTTATGAATTAATCCACCTAATCGAATCGGTCTCCCTGAATTGTCGATAGTAAAGCGGTCATTCCTACCCTTGCATTTGAATCTAGGGTACTTACCCATTCCTTTGAAAAACCGTTTGAATGCTTCTCCTAAATTGATGAACGCATATTGGTAAACCTTTGAGGATAATTCCCTCATCCAGGGATACTCAGGTTTGACATGGTTAGTAAATAACCGCTTTAGGGTTTTAGTGTTAGGCTTTAAACCTTGATTGTATGCATCTCGCCACATGGCTAAACCCCAGTTGTACACCCACCGACTAAATCCTGCGTGTTTAGCCATCAATGTTTTTTGACGGTTGTTTAGCTTCAGTTTGGTCGTGTAAGAGTGATTGGGAGCCATTGATGTTAAAATTCCATTACTTACAATATATCAACAAACGGTTAAATGAGCAAGAGAGAATACTTCTTAAAAGTCAGGATTTCTAAGTCTGAACCCCTATTGTTACAAAGCTACGCTGACTTCTTTTGGTTGGTCGATGTGCCTGGTGGTAAGGGAATACATTCCCTTGCCTACCCAAAAATCGCGTAAAGTAACGTTAATCATGTACTAAGTGCCGCTCTCCCCCATGAAGTTAGTTATTCCCGTTGCTCTACCAGAACATTCCTATGATATTGCGATCGCACAACAGCTTCCTGATGGCAAAATGACCACAGGTGGCTTAGATGATATTGGGGTTTGGATGAGCCGTCTACAGTTGGGCAAAAAAGTTTTAGTGGTATCGAATCCAGCGATTTTCCGAAGATATGGGGAAAGAGCGATCGCAGCTTTGGAGTTAGTGGGATATAAGGTATCTAGCCTCACCCTCCCTGCTGGTGAACGATACAAAACTGTCAAATCTATCCAAAAGATCTATGATGTTGCCCTAGAAAACCGCCTAGAACGCTCCTCGACTCTAGTGGCATTGGGCGGTGGAGTAATTGGGGATATGACAGGATTTGCAGCTGCCACTTGGCTAAGGGGAATTAATTTCGTTCAGGTACCCACATCGCTGTTGGCCATGGTTGATGCTTCAGTTGGTGGCAAGACTGGGGTCAATCACCCCAAGGGCAAAAACTTGATCGGTGCCTTCCATCAACCACGATTTGTCTTAATTGACCCTTCGGTCTTAAAAACATTGCCAGCCAGAGAATTGCGAGCAGGGATGGCAGAAGTGATTAAGTATGGGATTATCTGGGATGAAGAGCTGTTTGTGAAACTAGAGGAATCGAAGCGACTTGACCAATTGCGTTACCTGAAGAAGGATTTATTAGAAACAATTCTCTCTCGGTCTTGTCAAGCTAAAGCCGATGTGGTCAGTCAGGATGAGAAAGAAGCTGGGCTCAGAGCAATTTTGAACTATGGTCACACCATTGGTCATGCCGTAGAAAGCTTAACTGGCTACAAGTTAGTCAATCATGGGGAAGCGGTAGGGATTGGAATGGTAGCGGCAGGCCAGATTGCTGTGGCACTCCAGATGTGGCAGTCAGAAGATGCCGAGCGCCAGGATGCTTTAATCCAGAAAGCTGGACTACCTACTAAGTTACCCAGTGGGCTAGATATTGACGCCATTATTGATACCCTGCAAACGGATAAGAAAGTAAAAGACGGTAAGGTAAGATTTGTTTTGCCTACCAAGATTGGTGAAGTAACCTTGACAGATCAGGTGCCAACGGATGTGATTAGGGAAGTGCTTCGGCAAATACAGCAATAGGAAAGGGAGTAGGGAGTAGGGAGTAGGGAGTAGGGAGTAGGGAGTAGGGAGTAGGGAGTAGGGAGTAGGGAGTAGGGAATCGGGAATCCCGACTCCCAACTCAAATGTCAAGGTTTGGTAACTTGTTATTAACATCTATCGAAGATGCTATGAAACCATTGATAATCGGCTAAAGGGTTTTACCCCTCATGTCACTCAATTCCTTACTGGGTAAGACTATCTTCAGGTTACCCTAGGGGGCGGAAAGGATTTGCCCACACCATTATCCATAGCAATTAAGGAAACTTAATCGAGAAATCGCAAAATTTTGAAAATGAGCTAGGGTAGACATTGGCCGCAATCTAGTTATGAATGCTCCCCCCAACTGCTACGGGAGGTGGGGGTGTCCGTCTTGATTACAAGGGTTTATCCCTCGCGACAGGCGGCATTCGCGCCGAAAAGCCAGGACTTTTGCTGGACTTCTCCCCCAAGTCGTTTCCGCTATGGGGCTTGTATTAGAAAATTTTACCTAGAGTCTGACGTATATAAACCGACTACACAGGATTTACAGGTTTGTTTTCCCTGGCGTTGAGAGGTCGTGCCTCTAGGTTGCTCAGAATCTTGTTCTGTCCTTTACCGTACCGCTCAAGCTAAACCAATTATACCACAATAGGCAGTTCTCAGACCCCCACCTGCGTTCTCGTGGTGGGGGAATGGGTCACTCATCTTGTTCAATTTAGGGTATGGTTGCAATTGTTACACCAAAATTCCCCAAAACTATGGGCACAGGGCTTATTGCCCAACGTTAAGGGTGAAATTAAGTTACAGCTCCTAAACTGACCTTTCAGGTTCAGTGTAGGCAACAAGCGCCAATCCGGCTATTGCTTAGGAGGCGCTGGGCTTTAAGAACGGACTGCCCTCTCTTGATGCAAAGCGCGAGTGGGGGAAACCAAGGCAGTCGCTCATGGGGGGAACCCCCAAGACCGCGCTGCCTCCCCAAGACCGCGCTGCATCGCTGCCGCTCTGTTTTCTTGGTGTTTTTTTTAAGACTGTTGTCCTGACAAACCAGCATTTAAGGCCGTAGGCCACGATACGCGAACGGCTTTGTTTACCAGTACATATATTATAGCAATTCCATGCATACCCTGTGAAAAATTAATCCCACACTTATTATGCTGCGCGTTAAAATGTCAGGGGCTTCTTTTGCCGTAAGCTAAAAAATATGCGACCTTAGCAGTAGTGGCAATTCGTTGTAATTCGGTTCCAGTTGAGAGGCAATATTAATGAGTGATGGTATGGCATTCCTGACGGGGGCTGCCTTTGCCGGTATGGCAGCATTGTTTCTCCTCAAAGGAGGAGGCAATATGGTGGCGAATAACCTTCCCTCTTCCCAACCCTTCCAAATTTCCCCTAACAATCCCTATAATTCTCCTTACACAGATCAACCGCCAAACCAGGCTCTAGCTTCGCCCAACTTAAATAATAATTTAAATAATATCCTCAATGTTGAACAGCAGCGGCGGGACACTGAGCAGCTCAAAACTATGGTTGAGCAACAACGAGCTGAAACTGAACAGCTCAAAGCCCAACTTCACAATCAGCAGTTACTGCTAGACAATCTAACTGCTCAGGTTGATGCCAGTGTGATCAGGGCTCCTGAGCAACTAATTCCTAATCGTAAACCTAATAATGAGACGGCAAATACCCTGATGTCAGGGATACTTTGGGGACTTGGCGGTATGGCAGTAACCATTGGTGGTGGTGCTGTTGTGATTGGGGGGTTAGCCTTGCTCTCACGACCACAGCGTCCTCCTCGTACCACTTACGTGGTGCAACACCCCTACTCTGGTGTTCCTCCTTCCCTACCAGCTAGACGGCGCTCTGAGTTTATGTCTCATCAATATGATGATAGACTTTATGACCGGATGGACTACGATTAAATTCTCCAAGTCTACTCATCGTAGTATAGGTCATCCTCATAGTCTAGGATTTTCCAGGATTGTCCCAAAAGCTGCCACACTAGAGGTGCGATCGCTCCCCCAAGAAGACCAATACCAACGCTAATAGCCAAGACAACACCGATTGGCAGATCAATCGACTCGAAGACTAAAAACTTCACGGATACTTCCGTGATATTTTGGATCGAGAAAATAGCGATCGCGCCAATCCAAATCGCAACTATCAGAGATGTCAGAAGATTAGCCAGTATTCTGATTAGGGAATAGTTCATGATGGTGACTAGTTTCTTGTGACTAGTTTAACTCTATGTTAAGCAATTCTATATGCCATGAGGTACAAAGGGATCCCCCTAAATCCCCCTTATCAAGGGGGACTTTGAGGTTGAAAAGTGTACCTCATAAATCCTAGAAACGCTATATTATTTTTTCTAGCACAGTAGCCCATAGAATACCTGATTCTGTCAACAGTAGGTGTAGGGTGGGCAAATAATCATAGTTTCACCATTTGTACAGTTATCATCGACATGCAGCCCACCTTACTGACTCTGGTGTAGGGTGGGCAAATAATCATAGTTTCACCATTTGATCACTTATCATGTCCATTTGCCCACCAAACCTGACTACTGACTCTGGTGTAGGGTGGGCAAATAATCATAGTTTCACCATTTGATCACTTATCATGTCCATTTGCCCACCAAACCTGACTACTGACTCTGGTGTAGGGTGGGCAAATAATCATAGTTTCAGCATTTGTACAGTTTTCATGTCCATTTGCCCACCCTACTGACTATGTCACAATGGCCGGTAAGGATAGCCCGAGGTGAGAGCGATGCCCCAACTAATCGACCAAACCACCGACCAACGCATTGTCCATGATGGCACCTGGGAACAGTTTAAGTTGATTCAGAAGGGCTTTGATGCTTCTCCTGGAGTACGGCTGTTTTACTTTGATGGAATAATCGAGATTCTGATGCCAGGACGAGAACATGAAATTTTTGCCAGTATCATCGGTAACTTAATCACAACTTTTCTGACGGAAAAGGGTATTTTCTTTCAGGCAACTAGCTGCATGACTCAGGAAAAAGAAGGGGTCGCCTCTGCCCAAGCTGACGAGTCTTATTGCATCGGTAGTGTTAAACCGATTCCAGATTTATCCATCGAAGTGGTTTTTAGTAGTGGTGGCATCAGTAAGTTAGAACGCTATCAAGCTTTAGGTGTTCCTGAGGTTTGGTTTTGGGAAGATGGATTACTGAAGCTTTATCATCTTCAAGATGGCAGTTATGTCCCCATTGAACGTAGCTTGCTACCCGGACTGAGTGAATTGGATCTTGATTGGTTTAGACACTGTGTTTTGATGGCGGAAACCGATGCGGGAGAAGCCATTAGAGCGTTCCGTCGGCAGATTTAGCTATCAGCTTTCTGCTATCAGCGGTCAGCTATAAGCTGGGTAGGGTGGGCAAATAATGAGGCGTTGCTGAATCAAGCAAGAATATAAGTAGAGTGGGCATCCTGCCCGCGCGGAAATAAGCATGAAACTGGCAAGATGCCAGTGTCTTGATGCAGTCGCTCATGGGGGAAACCCCCAAGACCGCGCTGCATCGCTTCCACGCAAGATGCCCATTCCACGGCAAGATGCCCATTCCACCAAGATGCCCATTCCACGGCATGATGCCCATTCCTAAAAACTCTTAAAATCATTCCATTATTAAGCAACGCCAATAATGATATAGCAATTATTTTTCCCATGAGGTACAAACGGATCCCCCGTTGGTCCCCCTTAACAAGGGGGACTTTGAGGTTGATAAGTGTACCTCATACATGCAATCAACGCTATAGTTTAACCAAAAGATGAGTTATCATCCACCTTTGCCCACCCTACTGAGTAATATCATGTCCGGATAATTAGTTATAAAAAACCTTCTCCGATTAAACCTTACTCCTTTACTTCTGCCTTCTGCCTTCTGCCCTCTGCCTTCGATTCCCCAAAGTGTAAGTATTCAACCTGACATGATATAACCTCTAGACTGGCCCCACCACATGGCTATCGTAAAAGCTAATTATGTTTCCTGAAGGTTCAGAGACATCAAACACACTGTGAATTCGGCCTTCGCGAATTTCGCTCGGTGTATAGCCAGCCTCTTGCAGGGCGACCTGTTGAGCTTTTAAATCATCCACCATCAGATCAAAACTTGCTTGTCCTGGTGCTGCTTCTGGTTTATTTCTAAGCACCAGATGGGTTCCCCCTCTTAACTCAAGTACTGCTAAGTCTTGAAATTCAGCAACTTTTCGCATCCCCACAAACTCAAAGAAGTCGAGAGATTTTTTGAAGTCTGAAACGTTTATGCTAACATGCCCAATCCAAATAGGAGGGCGTTCATCTGGCTGTGGATTATTTGGAGTCATGGTTCTTAGTCTAAAACTATTGGATGTTGTTTAAATCCCTGTGAAGTGGTGTAGGGTGGGCTGCGTCATGATAGTTTCTCCTAAAGTACAGTTATCATGTCGATTTGCCCACCCTACTGACTAGGGCTTCGCTAATATACTTCATCATGAGTACCTAAATTAAGCAACAAAATAGCTTCTTCTTGATCTTCAGGATTTTCGATAAATTCAAATAAAATACGGTAGCTGTAGTCAATTGAACATGACCAGATATTGGATAAATCACCTTTAAGTTTGTGGGTATGTAAGCTAGGATGAAAGGGATCTTCTGCTAACTGACGCACGGTTTTTTCAATTAGCGGTCTAAAATCTGGTCTTTTACGAATTATTCGTTTAAAACCTCGTAGTGATTGGGGTGTCCAAGCAATTTTCATGGTTGATCGAGTTCTTCTAGGAATTGATCAACTGAACCAAATGTTACTTTTCCTTCTGCTAATTCTTGGTGAATTTCTTGGATTTCTTGGGATATTATGGCTCTACGTTGTAGATGGAATCGTTTCAGAAGAGTATCGAGTAATATCTCTTGCTCTTCTAAGGACAATTTTTCAACGGTTTCAATCGCTTGCTGAAAGGCTGAGGTTTTGAGCATGCTTTCTTGATCATTTGCTGGTTTTTTCTATTTTATCTTTGTCTTGATGCAAAGCGCGAGTGGGGGAAACCACGGCAGTCGCTGGGGGAACGGCAGTCGCTCATGGGGGAAACCCCCAAGACCGCGCTGCCTCCCCAAGACCGCGCTGCCTCCCCAAGACCGCGCTGCATCGCTATCAGTCATCCCCTCAACCTAACCTACAAGATCGGCGTACGCACTCAGTCAGCAGATTTAGCCGTAGGGTGGGCTGCGTCATGAGAGTTTCATCCTTTGATCAGTGATCATCAACATGCAGCCCACCCTACAAAAGCGATCGCACTACAAAAGTGATCTGATCACCTTCAACCTGATCACCTTCAACCTGATCACCTTCAACCTGATCACCTTCAACCTGATCACCTTCAACCTGATCACCCAAAAAAAAATAGCCGCAGAAATACTTTCCACGGCTAGGAATTTTCGCTTATGCACTCAATTTTCTCACCTATCTGTTCGTGTAGCGAACAGACCGGAGCCTTTATCCAGGGGGGAAACCCCCCCAGAAAATTAAGGTGTTAACGCCAAATCCAATACCTCTTCATAATCGTAATATATTTCCCTGGAATTCCAGTGGGCTGAAGAGGACCCCATTCAGTAAGTTTAGCGTAGCCCAGGCCATTAAGGAGATACATGGTATGGGTTATTTGCTCGCGAGACCCTTGTAAAATGTACGGAACAACGAATCCGTTTGAATTATCGTTTGAATTTGGCAGAGAGTTTTGAGACATAAACGAATAATTGTTTTTAGGTTTATAAGTATAATCATAATGATTATTGAATAATTTGTCAAGGGTTTTTAGTTTTTTTTTTGTTGAGGAGTAATTGAAAGAAAGGTGAGCAATCAGCGGTCAGCTATCAGCTATCAGCTATCAGGGTATTATTAATTTTGGAGTAAGTTTGTAGGGTGCGTTAGGCGTTTTGGGTGATAAAATTCTTTGAGATAACCAAGGGTTGAAGCCGTAACGCACCATGGTATTGGTTAATGATGGTTTGATTTAATTTTGGATATTATATGAATAATATTTGGTAATTTTGTAGGGATTGGTTGAGAATGGTTTGGTTTCATTTTGGAGATAGGATGAATATAATTTTGGGATTTTGTAGTAATTTTGTAGGGTGCGTTAGGCGTTTTTTGTGATAATATTATTTGATATAACCATAGTGGAAGCCGTAACGCACCATGGGATTGGTTGAGAATGGTTTGGTTTCATTTTCGAGAATTGATGAATAGAATTTTGGGATTTTGTAGGGATTTTGTAGGGTGCGTTAGGCGGGTTGGTAATAAGACACGATATTATAACAATATTTTGAGACGTAACGCACCGTTGTATTGATAGATAATATTATTTGATATAACCATAGTTGAAGCCGTAACGCACCGTGGTATTGCTTTATAATGGTTTGGTTTCCATTTGTATACCGATGGTGCGTTACATTTCATGCTTCGCACCCTACAAGAGCGTTGCTGTCTGGGCTAAAGCTTACGCTATTATTCTCCCCAAGCACTTAAAAATTCTATTTGATTTTTCATTTCTTCTGCTGATTTAGTGGCAATTATCCTTAAAATCCGCCGCATTTGCTCACCAATGGAATAGTTTTGAAACCCTAAAATAATCCCTGAATGCTCTTGTCTTTTCTCGATAAAATTAGTATGAATTCTATAAAAGTCTCGGGCATTAAAGCTATAAATCACACGCTGATGGTCATAGGCCCATTGTAATTGTTCTTCATCGCTACGGGACAACATTTGAGCTTCCCCTGTCGAGACAACATTCACGTTGCGAAGACGCAAAGCCATGATCAGATCGCTATCCATGGTATCTTCATCTAAATAAAGGCGAATCTGTGTCATGTTTAGGGTTTGGTGGCCTGATAATGTTGTTTGGCCAGTTCTTCATAGGCGGTTTGTTCGGCTGCGATATCTTCGTCTATTTCCTGACGGTTAGCATGATAATAAGTTAATGCGGCATAAATTTGAGTGATTGTTAGGTGATTTAATCGTCTCGCTATTTCTTCAGCGTTGTTACCTTGATTATATAGGCCAGCAATTCGGCGCACAGAGGTTCGAGTTCCTGCAATGACTGGACGATTACTATTGGCATCAGTACTGATCAGTTTGCCAATGTCGGTAAGGGTTGCCAAGGGGTTTCTCCAATTGATTTAGGGGGTTTTTCCCTTATTATAAACTATAGGGCGATTGGCCGTAGGCCACGCTACGCGATCGCATTCGGTAGGGTAGGGTGGGCAAATTATGATAGTTTGGCAATTTAATTAGGAATCATGTCTATTTGCCCACCCTACAAGAGGCGATCTACGAGAGCTGGGAATACTATAAATGTGAGCATATAGCAGATCCTAATGCCCAACTTAAACGGGCAAGGGGTCTCCCGTTATAATCTTCGATTTAACGGGAGGGGAATTGCCCGACAGCGTCTTGAAGTTCTCAACATATCGTAAGTGGTACAATAGTTATTTTGTAGGGTGCGTTAGGCGATTTGGTTGAGAATATTATAAGAGAAAACCAAGGTTTGAAGCCGTAACGCACCGTGGTATTAGTTAATAATGGTTTGGTTTCAATTTGTAAATAGATGGTGCGTTACATTTCATGCTTCGCACCCTACGAGAGCTGGGAATACTATAAATGTGAGCATATAGTAGGGTAGGGTGGGCAAATAATGATAGTTTGGCAATTTAATTAGGAATCATGTCTATTTGCCCACCCTACAAGAGGCGATCGCCCTATCATCTGTCAGCTATCAGTATAATGCTTAAAATAAAGTTCGTTCGCGTAGCGTGCGCCGATGCGCAAATTGTATAATTTAATAGGTTTAATTTTGGATATATTAGGAATAAAATTTGGTAATTAAGTAGGGTGCGTTAGGCGATTTATTTGAGAAGATTATATGATATAACCAAGCGTTTAAGCCGTAACGCACCATGGTATTGATGAAGAATGATTTGGTTTCAAATTGGATATAGGATGAATATAATTTTGTAATTTTGTAGGAATTTTGTAGGGTGCGTTAGGCGGGTTGGTAATAATACAGGATATTATAATAAGATTTTGAGCCGTAACGCACCGTAGTATTCGTTGATAATATTATCTGAGAAAACCAAGCGTTGAAGCCGTAACGCACCGTGGTATTGGTAAAGAATGGTTTGGATTCAATTTGTATATCAATGGTGCGTTACATTTCATGCTTCGCACCCTACGAGAGCTGGGAATACTATAAATGTGAGCATCTAGCAGATCCTAATGCCCAATTATAGAAGACCTCATGTTTCCGGTGGTACATATTTTATCACTCAAGTCACTTATCAAAGAGTACCTTGGCTCTGTAGTGACATTGGCAAAAAAGCTCTCAGAGAAGCGATCGCTAAGGTAAGGGAAAAATATCCTTTTTCCATTGAGGCATTTGTTTTGTTACCAGACCATTTTCATTGTTTGTGGAGTTTACCCCCTGATGATCCGGATTTTTCGGTGAGATTGCGATTAATAAAAACATATGTTACCAAACATTATGCACAAGAAATAGGGATTAATCGAGCAGTTTCTCGGTCACGACAAAAGCGAAGGGAAAGCAATCTTTGGCAACGTCGTTGTTGGGAACATTTAATCGGTAATGAACGAGATTTTGCTCACCATTGTGATTATATTCATGATAATCCGGTTCGACATCGGTTATGTAAACATCCCCAAGATTGGCAGTATTCCAGTATTCATCGGTTTATCGCTCAGGGAATTTATCCAAGGGATTGGGGAAAGGATGGAAGGAAAGAAAAACCACAGGGGATTTGGGATGAATAGAATTTTTTAATTTTGTAGAGATTTCGTAGGGTGCGTTAGATTTCGTAGGGTGCGTTAGGCGGGTAGGTTTACGAAAAATCTATTATATGGCCATAGTTGAAGCCGTAACGCACCATGATATTGGTATAGAATAGTTCGATGTCAATTCGGATATAGGATGAATAAAACTTTGGGATTTCGTAGGGTGCGTTAGGCGGTTTGGTTAAGAAAATTATATGGCCTATGTTGAAGCCGTAACACACCATTATATATGTGAAAAATGATAAATTAATTGCTATATAATGAAGATAATTTTTAAATTTTGTATGTAGGGATTTTGTAGGGTGCTAAGGGCAGTTTGGTAATAATACACGATGTTATGACAAGATTTTGAGCCGTAACGCACCGTAGTATTCGTTGATAAAAATAGATGATATTACATAATTTTAAGCCGTAACGCACCGTGGTATTAGTTACCGTGGTATTAGTTAATAATGGTTTGGTTTCAATTTGCAGATAGATGGTGCGTTACATTTCATTAACGCACCCTAGAGCGATTGGCCGTAGGCCACGCTAAAAGCGATCGCACTGAATAATATTTGGGAATTTTGTAGGGTGCGTTAGGCGGTTTTGTTGAGAAGATTATATGATATAACCATAGTTGAAGCCGTAACGCACCATGGTATTGGTTAAGAATGGTTTGGTTTCAATTTGTATATCAATGGTGCGTTACATTTCATTAACGCACCCTACAAGAGCTAGCCACTCTAGGAGAGCCATTATTCTTTTTTTTAAATTGATAATTTTGAATTTTGAATTGATTGGGTTGGGGGTGGCGAAAAAGACAGTGGAACGCATGGTGGATAAGGTGTCTCGGCTTTATGAGCAGAATGCGGATCTCGAACGCATTGAGACGTACCTTCACCATTGGTTGCGGTGGGTGAGAAGTGGCGTGGATGGGGTGAGTCTGTTTGGTTTTGGGTTGGTGGTTTACTTGGCTTTAATCCTACAGACAACAGAGGCTTACCCTTTCGGTCGGGTAGGGTGGGCAAATGGTGAGAGGCAAGGCTATTAGATCAGTTATCCTGTCGATTTGCCCACCCTACAAGAGCGATCTATTATCACAACCATACCGACCGCTTTTTTTTGGCAGGCCTAGTGTCCGGCCATAACTAGATCTCACCACGGTCTTTAAAATTTTTAACCATCACTCATGGCAGAGCTTATTGAGCCACCGCGGGGAGTATGGAATGCAGTGCTAGAAATATCATCACCAGTATTTGTGATCTCTGATATTGTGTCAAAATCCGCAGGATCTAACTCGCTTGCTCTCTCTCGGTTAACCCGGTTTTCCTTCAACGCTTTTTCAGCCCTCTTCCATAGATACTCTATCAGAATCGCTGAGGGGATATTGGCAATTAATATACTTCCTCCTATAGTACCTTTTCCTTCCAACATTTCTATTAAAAAGTACAAGCCGGCTCCTACTAGTGAAAAAATCTGCCAAATCACTAAAAACGCCTTAGCAGCCATTATTAGCACCTGAGACCTCAGGATCCTATATACATTATACACGGCTAATAACCATGCGCAGACTGTTATAAGTATCTTTACCCATGGTGGTATGAGATCCATGTTTAACAATACATACAGTCCAAACATAGCGAACATAGTTGTTATCGCTAATATTGGTATAATATGTGCCCATAAACGACTTACCGGAGTCGGATCCGCGAGTGCTTCAACTATTTCCCTTGACACTACTACCGTTGTTTCACGTTCATCCCTGCTTTCAACTGTCAAGAAGCTTCCATCTTCCGTCAGTCTGTCTAAATCCTCATTATTGTCATCATTTCCGTTATTGTCATAACGCAATCTAAGTGCATTGATTAATCGCTGCTGCTGTCGGATGTTATCCACCATTGCTTCTATCTCAGGCAATAATCCCAGTACCCGTTTAACCCTCGTCTTCAACGATTTCCACACTCCTAGATCATCAATTAATATCTGTTGTCCGTTCTCATCCAACACCGGATCATAATAATAATTTTTTAAATATTCATACATGCCACTTCTTTTTTCATATGTCCATGCTTCTGTGCTCTCGTCCCACACCATCTCATAAAACTCACCCTGTATTACTCCATAGCTTGACTGTCCACGCCGGTTTTTTTCCTCGTTTCCTTTTCTTCCTCCCAAATCCCGTCTTGTTCCACAATTCCTTTTTTCAGAACCGTCAATGGGGTTTTCCGATGGCGATTTAGATGCTCGTTTTCCCATCACATCTGCCTCTTTCTCCAAGATCGGATCGTCATTTACATCTAACCCTCCCTTGCTCTGTTTGTTTGCGATTACCCTCCCCTGCTTCTGCTGCACCACATGCCAAGCCTCATGGGCCAAATGCTTCTCCTGCCCCGGCCCCACATGAATATCCGTCCCCTGTGTATAAGCATGTGCCTGCAACTGTGCCGGTTTCTCCGAGTTGTAATGCACCCTCACATCATCCATCGAGTAGCCCGAGAGGTTTTCAATGCCTGCTTTGAGGCGATCAGGCCAGCCAGTTTTGTTTTGATTATCACTCCTCGATGCCCTCAAGCTTTCGCCTGTTATCACCGTATCCCCCGTCAACGGTTGTGCTCTCCGCTGCCCCATAATCCTTTTAGGCTGCACTACCTGATGCCCACCGTGATTCGCCCCTTGCCTGCTTCTCTCTCCCGGCATACCAAATTTAAACTTGGCTTGCCGCCCCATCTCTCTCCTTCCCCTTTCCGGTTGGGTTACTCCTGATTCTAAGGTGCGCATCACCTTCGCACTCAAACTTCCCCATTCCCCGACCGCGTTTTCCGCGTTCCACTCCCTTTCCTCTGCTTCCAATCTTCAAATAATAGCAATCTCTCTTTTGTCTTTCTTTTTTTGAGCTATTGTCCTTGAGGTGGATTTAGAATATTTCGGTTTATAGGTATGAGTGCGCATAGCAAGTTTCGAGTTCCATGTACCCTTGATGAAAACAATATCAGTCGATCGGGTCGTATTCAAGGAGCCCTACATGGCACCCCAAACTCAAACCAACTGGTATCTCATTAATGATAGTTCACTGTGTGAAATAAATCGTGATACGACGATACTCCTTATAAAACTACATAGAAGGTCAAAAAAATCAACAAACCGTTACTGAAATTGTTGACGATACCTCTGCCCTGAAAACAATATTATTAATTCCATCTCTTCCCCTTTGTAAGGGATATCTTGCTCATGTGCGCGAGAATGGAAATCGAACTTTTATTCGATTCTTTGTTTGCCAAAGGGGTAGGGTGGGCAAATTCCAGACTTTCTGACCCTATGCTCACCGATTCGAGAAGTGGTAGGGTGGGCAATTACTGTAAATCTGACCATTAGTACTCGAATACTGTCGATTTGCCCACCCTACTATAGCTTGCGTGGTAGGGTGGGCAATTACTGTAAATCTGACCATTAGGTAGGGTGGGCAATTACTGTTAATCTGACCATTAGATCAGGAATACTGTCGATTTGCCCACCCTACTATAGCTTGCTCGCTGGGATCTATGTGGTAGGGTGGGCAATTACTGTTAATCTGACCATTAGTAA
>NZ_JAAHIG010000400.1:0-7732 GCF_010692305.1 Moorena sp. SIO4G3
GCTGAATTTTTTCGAATTGCTCCACCACATTTAACAGGCGGCTGTGGTTGTTACGGGTCAGATGGCTGGTACTTTCCCCTACTGTCTACTGCCTACTGCCTACTGCCTACTCCCTGTTCCCTTTGCTATAGTTCCAAGGGTTTGATATAAGGCTTGAGTATGTATCCAACCTACAAAACCACTGTAGAGACAGTCTCCTTCAGGGCTAGCTACAAATACATGGTGTATTTGTAAAGGATTCTGCCAAGTCCGAATGGAAATGCCATTTTTAAGTGTTATATAGGTCTTGGCTCGCTTAAAATTTCGACCATGACCATCAGTCATACCTGGCACTGAGTGTAATTGTTGAATTAAGCTAGTAATAAAGTCTCCTGGTGGAGGAGCTTGCGTGATAACTGGATTCGCCCAAAATTTCTGGATTTCTGCTGCAACTAACGGATGATTTTTGAGAGCAGCATGACGCAGATTAGGTAAACAAACGAATTTACTAGGAGAAAACTTGGTTGTCTCTATTGTAATCGTACCGTCGCTACCGTGATCACTATCACCAGCTATTACTAATGTGGGAATCACTGCACCAATGGACTCTGCTAGTTGTCGGCGGTTGATACCTAAATCCTTTGCGATACCAATACCAATCCCAAAGGGGTCAATAATTCTAGCTAGATCTGCACCACCAATAGGAGAACCAATCAACACTAAGGATTCTACTTGTGACCACCAGTCTCGGTGACGGCTGAGGAGTTCTAGCCAAATTAAGCCACCCATGGAATGACCAATAATTCGGATTGGTGTTTGGGGATATGTGACAATGGTATCTAAGACGATGTGTTCGAGTTGGTTGATTAGGGGTTCTATCCAGAGCCAGGTTTTGAACCAACCGAGATCGGGAGTAATGATGGCAGTGCGGGATGTGGCTAAGGATTGGGCAAGGCTTGCCATCGCTTTAGAGTTATCAGCCCATCCGTGTTGTGCGTATAGAAGAAAATCTGGTTTGTCGGTCATTTCCCCTAAATCTAGGATACTGGTAGTTTCTTCTTGATTTTAGGTAGGGGAGTACACCATGAGTAAGCAATTGTGACACTCCATTGAGGGACACAGAATAGGCTTTGCAAGAAAAGGAATGCACCCTAACCGTTGCAGTATCACTGGATTCTTGGAAAGAGATGCTGCATAGCATTAGCTACAAGGGCTGAGGGACAGATTCCGGAATACGTATAACCTATTACCAAAACCCTTTGAAACCCGATGGTTCCAGCAATTATGAATACTGTAGACTATCTCCGGATTAGCTTGATTGACCGCTGCAACTTCCGTTGTCAGTACTGTATGCCTCAAGGAGCAGAACTTGACTACATCCTACGGCAAGAATTACTAACTGATCAAGAACTGCTGACTCTGCTTAAGGAGGTGTTTATCCCGGTAGGATTTAGAAAGTTTCGCCTCACGGGAGGTGAACCCCTATTGCGTCCAGGTGTAGTGGAGTTAGTTAGAGCGATCGCATCTTTACCAGAAACACAAGATTTAGCGATGACTACCAATGCCTTTTTACTGGCTGGTATGGCAAAGGAACTCTACCAGGGGGGTTTACGGCGGATTAATATTAGTCTGGACTCCCTCAATCGAGAGACATTTGACAAAATTATTGGCAATCGGGGACGTTCGCGCTGGGAACAGACTTGGGAAGGGATAAAAGCTGCCCATCAGGTTGGATTTGACCCGTTAAAGCTGAATGTGGTGGTAATTCCAGGAGTTAATGACCAGGAAGTGCTGGATTTAGCTGCTCTAACCATTGACCGCTCCTGGCACGTTCGATTTATCGAGTTTATGCCCATCGGGAACTCCCAGCTATTTGGTGAGCGGGCGTGGGTACCTTCGGAAGAATTACGGCAACGGATTCACTTACGCTGGGGTTTGATAGAATCCAGTGTCCGGGGTAATGGCCCAGCTGATGTGTTCCAGATTCCTGGTGCCAAGGGCACCCTGGGATTTATTAGTCAGATGTCAGAATGTTTTTGCGATCGCTGCAATCGGATGCGTCTATCTGCTGATGGTTGGCTGCGTCCCTGCCTACTTAATGAACAAGGTCAAGTTGACTTAAAAACTGCTCTACGCAGCGGCGTTGATACCGCTGACTTAAGAGAGCAGGTCAGACAGTTGCTGATGATTAAACCAGAAATCAACTTCAAGGAGAGAGACTCTGGTACTGATAGTTCATATACAAGGACGATGTCACAAATTGGCGGATAGTTTTTTAGGTTACAGGTTAGCAGGTTAGTCAGGTTGAAGGTTATTTAGGTTGTTCGCGTAGCGTGGCCAAAGGCCAAGGTTATTTAGGTTGTTCGCGTAGCGTGGCCAAAGGCCAAGGTTGAAGGTTATTTAGGTTGTTCGCGTAGCGTGGCCAAAGGCCAAGGTTGAAGGTTATTCAGGTTGTTCGCGTAGCGTGGCCAAAGGCCAAGGTTGAAGGTTATTGAGGTTGTTCGCGTAGCGTGGCCAAAGGCCAAGGTTGAAGGTTATTGAGGTTACAGGTTGAAGGTTAGCAGGTTACAGGTTGAAGGTTAGCAGGTTACAGGTTGAAGGTTAGCAGGTTACAGGTTACAGGTTAGCAGGTTACAGGTTATAACCTTCAACCTACCCTATGGGAACGCCACAGGCGAACAACCTGTTAACTTTCAACGGTTGTCAACTTTCAACCTGTTAACCTTCAACGGTTGTCAACTTTCAACCTGTTAACTTTCAACGGTTGTCAACTTTCAACCTGTTAACTTTCAACCTGTTAACCTTGGCCTTTGGCCACGCTACGCGAACAACCTGTTAACCTTGGCCTTTGGCCACGCTACGCGAACAACCTGTTAACTTTCAACCCGGCTTAGACTTTCCTGGAGTAGTACTCAACCACCAGTAGCTCGTTAATTTGTAATGCCACCCATTCCCGATCAATAATTCCATTCACCTTTCCGGTGAAGGTGTTCTTATCAAACTCTAAATGACTAGGAAGGTTTGCTAAGCCAGGAAATTCCAAGTTGCGTTCTACTAGACGGCGGGATTGATCACGGTTTCTAACCGCAATCACATCGCCAGGGCGACACTGATAGCTAGCAATATTAACTACTTGACCATTTACAGTAACATGACCGTGATTCACGAGCTGACGAGCCGCTGGGATGGTACCTCCCATACCCATGCGGAAGACTGTGTTATCCAGTCGCATCTCTAGCAGTTGCAGCAAAGCTTGTCCAGTGGAACCGGTGGCTCGACGAGCTTTACGGACATAGCGAATTAACTGCTTTTCAGTCACTCCGTAGTTATAGCGCAGTTTCTGCTTTTCTTCGAGACGGATCGCATATTCTGAGCGTTTCCGACGGTTTTGACCATGTTGACCTGGGGGATAGGCACGGCGGGGTGTTTTACGACTTAAACCGGGCAAATCACCCAGACGGCGCACGACCCGCAGACGCGGGCCTCTATATCGGGACATATAACTTCCTCTGTACTATCTTGTGTACTATCTTGACTAAAGATTTCCCAAAACTATTATCTTACAATTTATTAGGGCAGTGGGCATAAGGAAATTGCCATCAGGAAGATTCCGGGCAGGTGTTAGCTCAATAGCCCTATCTACGGGAATTTCTATAGTGCAAACCACCTGAGTTCCATATAACAGGATTAGGGCTACCCAACTCATAGGCGATCGCTCTAGGAAAGAAACGGGGTAAAGGCTTTGACCCAACTACCCTAGATAATCACTTCTAGGGTTATATCATTATCCGGATAATTAGTGATAAAAAAGCATTTCCGATTAAACCTTACTCCTTTTCTTCAGCATAGCTGCCTTTTGCCAAATGCCTTCGATTCGGCCCAAGCGTGTAAGTATTCAACCGGAGATGATATTAGTGACCCAGGACGTAATTAAAAATCAGCGGAGCTACAATTGATGCATCCGATTCAATCACGTAACTAGGGGTATCCGTATCAAGTTTGCCCCAACTAATCTTTTCACTAGGTAGTGCGCCACTGTAGGAACCGTATGAGGTGGTACAATCACTAATTTGGGCGAAGTAACTCCACAACTTACAGTCTTCCTTGAGATCCTGGTGGATCAGTGGCACAACGCAGATGGGAAAATCTCCAGCAATTCCACCCCCAATTTGAAAGAACCCCATGGAAAAATCTCTAGTATTTTCCTTATACCAATTCACAAGAAATACCATCAGCTCAAGACCGCTACGCACAACATTCAAGCGACTGATATTGCCTTTGATAACTTCAGAAACAAAGGAATTTCCCAGAGTTGAATCTTCCCATCCAGGAACAAAAATAGGAATTTGTTTCTGCCATGCTGCCATCACCCATGAATCACGAGGATCAATTTCATAATAGTCTTTAAGCTCTTGACTTTCAATAAGTTGATAAATGAACTCGTATGGGAAAAAATTTTGGCCAGATTGATCAGCTGCTTGCCACAGTTTCACCATATGCCGATCAATTTTCCTCATCGCTTCTTCTTCAGGGATACAGGTATCAGTAACTCGATTCATACCGGACTCAAAAAGAGCCTTTTCCTCTTCTGGTTTCAGTGAACGATAATCCGGTAGTTTCTTATATTGAGAGTGGGCAACTAGATTGAAGATATCCTCTTCAAGATTGGCTCCGGTACAGCAAATAGCATGTACCTTGTCTTGGCGAATCATTTCAGCTAGAGATATACCCAGCTCTCCTGTACTCATGGCCCCAGCCATACTCAGAAACATTTTATTACCCGATTCCAGGTGTTTCACCCATCCTTCAGCCGCCTCAACACACACGGCTGCATTAAAGTGTCGAAAATTTCTGTTCATGAACTCTCGAATCATAGTTTTTCCTCCAATAGTGGGTCTTACAGTTGAGTACTTTACAGAACTATAGATAAACGTTTTATAAACAGCAGAATCCCCCAATGATAAAATGGTAAAAAATCGGAAGCAGCAGCTAGTTAACAGCCTTGATAAAAACTTGCTACTGCCAACTGAAACTCTCCCTCAGCTAAAGCACGAAGGAAACAAGCTAGGATATCAAGTCTTCATATAATTGAAAACATAGTACCGTTGGCTCCGGAGCAAAACTCCCAGGGCTGACTTTGACTATACTTAAGCCTTGATGCAGTCTCTCAAGGGGAAGCAGCTAGGGTTTTTTTCACCACCAAACACTGCTAGAAAATCCTGATCTAGTTAACTAGCTTTTGACGTTTATGATTCCTCGTCACAAATTTAGTAGACAAGGGGAATCACGCCCCTAAGTTATGTTCATCCCCGGCGCTTGTACACAAGGGGTTTCAACTGCGTTTGAGATCAAGAAATACCTGATCACCAGCAACGCTTCTCGATTTGGTGTTGTTTTTAACAATTATCACGATCTCTGATTATATATCAATCTGGTAACACCTGTGTTGAAGGTTACTGCTGGAGCGGACAGGGAAATAAGTGACCTCCCTGATCTGGCGTTGCTCCTGTTGTGGGATGATTGAAGCGAATGGACAGCCAATAAGTGTTTTGCTATGGTTAGTCTTAAATCTAGAATAGCATCGGCTGTTGATTTGAGGCACTGATGGCCTGTTCATCGATTACTTTTATCTGAGTCCTGATACGATTTACACCATGACAGACTTGATTAGTGAAATTTTAAGTAAAGTAGGGTCAGTTGCTCCTCAAGTACCGCCATACTTTGAGTCCCTAGAGACCTACGCTGTTAAGAAAGTTTCCGATGCTGACACCATTGATGTGATTGATGGCTCCGGAGAAGAGATTACAGTGCGCTTCGTTTACATTGATGCACCAGAAACTCCTAAGGGGTGGGGTTACAAAAAACTTGAGGATAAAAATCAGGACAATGCCCTCTATCAAAGTCAATTTAAGTGGGGCAACGAAGGTAAAGACTGGGTCAAACAGTTGGTAGAAGAAAACGGGGATAAAGTTAAATTGAGAATTACCGACATCGACACTCGCTACAATCGTAAAATTGGCGAAGTTTACTTATTGGATGGCACGTTTCTTCAGCATAGTTTAGTCAAAGAAGGATTAGCACTGATTTATTACGATTATTTTAGTAAGTGCCCTCGTGAGATGGCTATTTCCCTTCTGTTGGCAGAGGCAGATGCGGAAGGCCAAGGCAAAGGGTTATGGCAAGAACCGAAGTCAGGATTTATCCAGCCTTGGTTGTTTCGTCCCCTAAAGAAAAAGCAAAAAGCCCTGCTTGGAGACCCAGATGCATATCAGGAGCTTACCGAAAAAATTCAAACCCTCTATGAAGACTTAGAAGCTGGCAAAATGACTAAAGATCAGTTTGAGGATAAGTTTAAGGAGACCCTCAAGTAATACTATCAAGTGGGTGCATCTCATATTTGTAAAAAATAAGGGAAGTGTGGGGAGATGGGGAGATAGGGAGATGGGGAGATAGGGAGATGGGGAGATAGGGAGATGGGGAGATGGGGAGATTTTTATTATGGGTAATTATCCGTAAGCATTCAGCTATCAGCTATCAGCTATCAGCTTTCAGCTATCAGCTTATGCGCAATGGGCTTTTACTCAGACTTTCAATTCTCATGCTTCTCTATCAATATTAAATTCTCCCGTTCCCCTCGCGTGGCCATAGGCCTGCATAAGTTTATTTTAAGCTGTTCGCGTAGCGTGAGCTAAAAGCTCACGGCTGACGGCTGACTGCTGTTCGCGTAGCGTGCGCGTAGCGCATATGCTTACAATTATCCTAACATGAGATAAGTTGATAAACTGATAAACAGTTAATATATCAATTATCAATGAATTGTGATAATTTTTGTTACCTACTCCCTACTTCCTACTCCCTGTTACCTACTCCCTACTCCCTACTCCCTACTCCCTACTCTCTGTTCCCTGTTCCCTGTTCCCTGTTCCCTTTACTATATAGATTTCAGCTAATAGCTAAAAAAAATACCATTCTAATGTTTAAATTTTGAACATTTATTACAATTTCTGTAAATTGCCTTGATTTTTTTTGTTTTTTTATTGACAATAATAGTAGCCATTGGTTATACTATAATCATTGGAACAAAGAGCCGCGCTCATCGGCCACCAACCTGGAAGCGCGGCTCTCCCCCCCAAGTTACATGGAGGTAATTATATAATAATGGCAAAACAGCGATTCGTTTATCATCAAGCTCGATTATCACGAAGCGTTCGCGTAGCCTGTGCGTAGCACAATGGAGCGCCTTGAGCAGCTTGCACAACCGAGGGAGTTAAAGGGCGAGAATTCCTATCCCTATCCCATAACGGAGCGCGAGCAAATCCTAATCCGACTGTACAGTTACTGGGAATTGGGTATGACACCGCAACGGTTTTACAATAAGTGGGATCTGACTCGGGAAGATATGGCTTTAATCTGCTCTTGTTCCACTCAAACCGTTAACGGCTGGTTTAACACCAGTCGTCGCTGTTACCCTCCGACTCCTGGTTACTTGCGCCATCTGGCCATTATGGATTTCTTGTTGGAGGATTTCGAGACAATTCCTAAACCGTTATTGGAGCGATGCAGCGCGGTCTTGGGGAGGCAGCGCGGTCTTGGGGGTTCCCCCCGGAGACGAAACCTGATTACGTTGAGCCTTTATGGTTGGTCGGCTATGCAGAAAAGGGGTAAAACTTATTGATTAAGGCGAGCCTGTCTTACGGTAACTTCTAACCATGAGCGACTGCCGTGGTTTCCCCCATGAGCGACTGCATCAAGA
>NZ_JAAHIG010000401.1:0-7725 GCF_010692305.1 Moorena sp. SIO4G3
CTCCCATCCGCTCTACCCATTACCCATTACCTATTACCTATTACCCATTACCCATTACCTATTACCTATTACCTTAGTACTAATGTTGCTGCATAAGTGACATGCTCCCTTTCCGATAGCATCGGTATGATGTAACCATTGAGCTTAGAAAAAAAATGCGATCGCTAATCTAACTAGCGATCGCTAACAGTCTTGGGTAAACACCTTTTATGTAAGAACTAATCGGAACAGTCTTGTGATCACACTGTTGTGTTACACAAATGCATTAAATGCCTGCTCAGCAGCATCGAGATTACCGAATACAGTCAGATTATCCTCGCCGCCAAGGATAGCTACTACGGCTTCTTGACCACTAACTGTTTCGCGACCGAAACTAATATTGCCCAAGAACTCGTCAGCAAAATCAAAGCTATCCCCTGCCTCAAAGTCAGTGATTTGGTCAAAGTCCTGGAGACCGTCTTGGAAGATTTCACTGCCGAAGGCGAAGATGTCTGCACCTGAATTGCCAGTTAACAAGTCATTGCCAACCCCTCCGTTCAAGACATCATTAGCGCTACCACCAATCAGAGTATCATTGCCCTCATTACCAAAAACAGTACCGTTAACAGTGCCTGCAATACCATCATAGGTATCATCACCAGCACTGAGTAGAACATCGCCGTTGATAGTACCTTGGTTAACAATAGTTACGTCAGCCTCAGCACCCTGAGCATCAATACCCACCTGAGGGCTGCCTGCAACAACACCACCGTTGATAGTGCCCCTGTTAATGATTTCGCCGTTGAGTTGGACTCCGTCTTCAATCAGTACTGCCGCATCAGTTTCTGAGGTCAAGGTGCCTTCATTGACAATATCACCATTGAAGACTGAGAGGTCAGTATTAGTACCCTGTCTGAGGCGAACAGCTGTAGCTCGGTTGTTGCCCACCGGCACACCACGTCCGATCACCGTACCTCGATTAATTACGCTACCTGTGACATCAGCACCGAGTTGTAGAGAAATGGCATCTCCATCATTGCCTTCACCCACATCGATCAGACCACTACTTTCGTTGACAATCGAGTAGGAAAGCGCACTCTGGTCAGTGTAAACGACACCATCCCGGGGACTGGCAGAGGTGAGAATCTCACCGAAGTTTTGAAGGCTAATATCTTGACCACCGATATTTACGGCACGACTAGCACTAGTGATAGTACCGAAATTTTGCAGCGCCCCAGAAGAGGTACCGCCATTGGCAAAGCTAACGCCGTTGAAAGCACCATCAATCGTACCGTTATTAACGATTGTACCATTGAGTTCGACTCCCGACTCAATCAGGATACCACTGTCAGTTTCTGAGATCAACGTGCCTTCATTGACAATATCACCATTGAAGACTGAGACATCCGCTCCTCCGATGTCAGTACCCTGTCTGAGGCGAATCGCAGTAGCTTGGTTATTACCCACCGGCACACCACGTCCGATCACCGTACCTTGATTAACCACACTACCTGTGACATTAGCACCGAGTTGTAGAGAAATGGCATCTCCATCATTCCCCTCACCCACATCGATTAGAGCATCAGGACCGTTTAAAATATCATAGGATGTAGCAGTCTGGTCAGCGTAAACGACACCATCCCGAGGACTTGCAGAGGAGATAATCTGGGCTAAGTTATCAACCTTGATGTTCTGACCACCGATGTTGACGGGACGACTATCACTGGTAATCAAGCCTTGGTTGGTTAATGTGCCAGAAGAGACACCACCATTAACGAAGTTGACACCGTTGAAGCTACCATCAATTGTGCCTGTCTCTGCGTTAAAGATGCTGGCATTAGTGCCCGTGATATCAACAGCACTACCATCAACATCTAATGTACCGAATACAGTTAAAGAATCCCCTACTCCGGGTAGTACTACGGGCTCGGTTAGTGTTTCTCCAGTGGGAATAAAAGTGTTTGACATGAAAGTTCCTCCGAATGCAAGTGAATTAAGTTGAGACTGGAAGTAAACACTGGTCTACCGGCAATAGACCAGTGTAGTGTTTTTAACCTCAGGCAAACATTGACCCTTAGGCAAAAACCATCGGTTTTAACAGGGCATTAGCGCTGTTGTCTAGTCGCTAAGGTGTCTATATTTCTACAATGGCATTCGGATCAGAGCCTAATGTCTCAGTTTTTGTATCAGTTTTTTAGCTCAGTTATTTTAACTAGGCTTAGTTGTATAATTTTTTTCATACTTAGCCCAGGGTGAGCTTAGATTTTTCTCAGACTAATCTCAGGTTGAAGCATAAACCGATGAAATTAATCTTATTCAGAGGCGATATTGTATAGCATAAGTTGGCATAATAGTTGTCTCAGTTTTTGTCTCAGTTGTCTCAGTTTTGCTTTTTTTTCTCAGTTTGGTTTCAGTTTTAATTCATTGATACAGTAAGTCCGGCGTTGCTGAATCAAAAAATGAATCAGAGTAGAGTGGGCATCCTGCCCGCCCCAAAAAATCAGGAACAGGCAAGATGCCTATTCCACAGGTGCGACCCTAGGCCGGGGAACCCAGCCTAGGAGGCGCGCACCTAAAAAACTCTTAAAATCATTCCATTATCTTAAAATCATTCCATTATTAAGCAATGCCGATTTGGCTTAACAAGCGTGTTATATCATGTCAGGATAATTACCCTGTCTTGATGCAGTCGCTCATGGGGGAAACCACGGCAGTCGCTCATGGGGGGAACCCCCAAGACCGCGCTGCCTCCCCAAGACCGCGCTGCATCGCTTAATAAAAATCTCCCCATCTCCCCATCACCCCATCACCCCATCTCCCGATCTCCCCATCTCCCCATCGGGTGCATCTCATTTTTGCTGTTTGACACGGTGGTGCGTTACGGGGCGGGCTGTCCAAACCCTTACTACAAGGCGAAAAATGAAGCCCCCCTAACGCACCCTACGCAAAATTTTCAAAAATGAGATGCACTCTCCCCATCACCCCATCACCCCATCTCCCCATCTCCCGATCTCCCCATCTCCCCACACTTTTATTATGGGTATTCAACCGAACTTGATATTATTCTCCCATCAGCCCATCAACCTACAGTCTTAATGTCAATCATTTAGCCTATCTACTTTAGTAATAGTGCTTAATTTTCGGCTGTTATCCCGGATCGGGTAATCAGTTAACGAAGGTGTGATCTGGTTTATAGGGTTTATAAATCAGATCTAAACATAGGAGGTCTTTTTTTATTCTCCAATAAAACTCCGGATATTTTGCCCCTCTTGCCTTTTGCCTCTTAGCTTTTGCTTTTTCCGGCAATAATTTTGTTTACAAACCAGATATAAACGCGCTGATCGGTTGTTAAACAATTTGTAAGCATATGCGCTACGCGCAGGCTACGCCAACAGCCGTCAGCCGTGAGCTAAAAGCTCACGCGTGCGCGAACAGCCGTCAGCTTATTTTATTCAAAAGCTGTTCGGTGTATAGTCATTTCAATTTAGATTGAGACAACTCTTTATTGCTATGAAAGGGTTTCAGCCGAAAAAGTGTTCCATTGTTATTTGAAATTACTATAGCTTGGCCACAGGCCTTGGCCAAAGGCCACGCTACGCGAATGGCTGAGAGCTGATAGCTCAGAGCTGATAGCTGATAGCTAATAACTCAGAGCTGATAGCTCAGAGCTGATAGCTCAGAGCTGATAGCTGATAGCTGAATACTTACGGTTAGTTAGCTAAACACCGCTCCACTCACAGCTAGGGAGAGTTGCTTTGGTGAAGACCAAGCTTTTATTGTACTGCATTGCAACCACAACGTTTTCTGATGGCTGCTTCTACTTAATCGGTGATCAAGGTCAGCAATTGGAATTCAGTGATGAGGATAGCTCAAAGTTATGTCTATTTTTATGATCGGCACCCAACGCTCAGGCTCTAATTTATTGCGCCTGATGTTGAATCAGATTGGTGATCTCGCTGCTCCCCACTCCCCTCACATATTGCAGCGGATGATGCCATTACTACCTACCTATGGGGATTTGAGTCAAACGGACAGCTTTACCCTATTAGTCAATGATGTGTGTCGTTTAGTGGAACTCAATCCTGTCCCTTGGGAGGGTGTGCATTTAGATACAAAGGAAGTTATTTCCCTTTGCCGAGAGCGGTCTTTGGTGGCTATATTTGCCTCTGTTTACGATATTATGGCACAAACTTGGGGAGCACAGCAATGGTGTTGCAAAAGTTTAGCCAACGTTTACTACCTGCCAGAGATTACCGCCTACTTGGAAAACCCTAAATTTATCTATTTGTACCGGGATGGTCGAGATGTGGCGGTTTCTTTTAAGAAGGCAGTAGTTGGAGAAAAGCATTTCTACCATATTGCTCAAGAATGGGCAAAAGCCCAGCGTTTAGCACTCCAGATGCGCTCTCGCTTAAGTCCCGATAGGTTTTTCAGCATCAGTTATGAAACCCTAATCAGCTCTCCTGAGACTACCCTGCAGGATCTGTGTAATTTCCTAGGGGTGCAGTATACTCCTGAGATGCTGGATTTCCATCAATCCCAGGAAGCCTCGAATGCTGCAACGTCTAGCTCCCTATGGAGTAATGTCACCCAACCTGTAATTAAACAAAACACTAAGAAGTTTCTCCAGGAAGCTACGGATGAGGAAATCCTGATTTTTGAATTGGTGGCGGGAGATGTACTTGATGCTCTTGGTTACGAACGGGTTGGGATTCTTAAAGGGAAAGAAATCAAATTCAGCAGCACTGCGATCGCTAAATTTAATGCGATTAACCAAAACTTAAAAGCAGAGGCACGCCAAAAAATGGATCCTGAGGACTTAAAGCGACGAGATCGCCAAGCCACTCTGCTCAAAGAGATTAAAGCACGTCAGACCCTAGTGGCTTAAAGAACTGACTATGTTAAAAAAACTGCATGTAAACTCGGAAAATTCCGAGTCGGTATCCCTTTGGTTTCTCTTCTGGAACTTTTTCAAGATCGGAAGTACAGCCTTTGGCGGTTTCATGGCTCTGATTTCCGTAGTGGAGAATCGGATGGTGCGGCGCCACAAGCTCCTCACCCATGAAGATATGCTAGACGGCATTTCTTTAGCCACTGTTTTACCTGGTCCAGTTGCTGCTAACGTAGTAGCCTATGTGGGCTATCGCTTGGGGAGGACTAATGGCGCTGTAGTCAGTGCCATTGGTGTGTTGCTCCCTTCTTTTATCCTGGTAATTGGTTTAACGATTGCTTATCTCCAGGCCGGGGAAATTCCAGCACTTCAAAAAGCCTTTGCCGGATTTATTCCTGCGGTGGCGGCGATAATCTTGAGTGCCGCCAGACGCATGAGCAAAAAAGCGATCAAAGGCTGGCGGGAACTAGTGATTGCTTTAATAGCGGCAGTCCTACTCAAGGTAGTAGGAGGATTCTACATTACTGTACTAGTCGTGGTGGGTTCTGGATTGGTAGGATGGCTTTGGTTAGGTGACACTAAGCACTCGGGACAGGAGAATTCCCAAGCTCAACCGATTCAGGAGTCAATTCAGGGGATTTCCTGGCTGAAGTTGTCAGTCACCTTGCTCATCCTCCTGAGTTTTCTGTTGCTTTCTCTGATTCCCCTACCCTTTTTGGGGGAAACCAGCCTCGGGAAACTATTCGTGACATTTTCCGGCATGAGCCTGATGCTATTTGGTGGAGGCTACGTGTTCATTCCCCTGATTCAAGAAGTGGTGGTGAATAATTACGGTTGGGTGACTCAGACAGAATTTGCTAATGCGATCGCAATCGGACAAATTACCCCTGGACCAATTCTGATCAGCGCTGCCTTCATCGGTTATGTGGTGAAAGGGATTTCCGGAGCAATAGTAGCAACAGTAGGCATTTTCTTACCACCAGGACTGCTGATGGTAACCTGTTCCCACTTATTGAAACATATCAAAGAATCTACAGTGATTCAGGCGGCGCTCAAAGGAATTCGTCCTGCCGTAATTGGCATGATCATTACCGCTGCTATTGTAGTAGCTGGGAGTGCTGAATTTCATGTTGGCAGCTTGGTGATCTTTGCCGCAGCCCTAGTTGCCCTGTGGCGGTTCCGGGTGAAGGTGCTGTTGATTATCCCGATTGCCGGAATTTTAGGCTTAGTACTTTACTCAATCTAGAATGGATTGCTATAGCAAAGGGAACAGCGGATCTGGGAGCAGGGAGTAGGGAACAGGGAACAAACATTCTCTCAATTGATTTAGGATTGCTATAATATATAGTTTTAAAACAAGTTGTAAAGTTATAGATTTTCGAAAAAGGCAAGAGGAAATAGGCAAAAGGCAATAGGGGAAAGAGATCCAGAGTTTTTTAGTAAAATAAAAAAAGACCTTCTCGGTTTACATCTCAAATAAAAATGCTATAGCAATCCGTGTAGGAATGGTGAGAATTTTTGTGCCCTACTCCCTACTCCCTACTCCCTACTCCCTACTCCCTGTTGCCTGTTCTCAGAATTCCTAAACGGATCCCTATTAGCATCCCAACTTTTTAGCCTCAACCTTTCAATCAGCTTATCCAGGGAGCCATAATCCTCTGCCGGTAAAAACTTTTCTATCTTAGCAGCTGCCAGGGCTGGATGGTTTGCCGGGATATTCAGAAGCGCGTCGGTCAGTGCTGCGACTAATTGCGGGTCAGTACCCTTAACCGCAGCAATTGGCCACTCGGGATAGAGCTCGGTGGTATGAGTATAGAAGAATTCGTCCTTAGCCGACTCTAGGATTCTCAGCTGTTCCAGGTTTTCCAGCAAGCCTTGGTTGAGCATCTTTTCTAATTGACCTGTACGGATAAACCCAACATCAATTTTGCCGTTAACTACGTCAAGCACGATCTTGTCTTGTGATTTGTTTTCCACAAAACTGCTGAAGTCTAGGAACGGGTCAATACCATTTTTAAGCAGATGATAGATTTGGAAAGTGCAGCCAGCCGCCGCCGTTTGAAAAGCCACGCAGGCTGCCTTCTTACCCCGCAGATCCTTCAGTTTGTAGATATTGCTATCGCTTCTGACGATGATCAGACCACCAAATTTTGTACCCACCTGAGGTCGAGAGTGGGTAAGTAGAAACTTCGTATCGTAGAGCCGACGGATTTGCACAGCTGCCAGAGGATTGTTGGTGGTAAAGTGTAAATTACCTTGGGCTACTTCAATGAATTGACTTTCTTGGGTAACAGGTATTAAGGAGAAAGGGCGATTAATCACCTCAGAGAGGTAGTTTAGGAGTGGCTGATACCGTTGTTTGACAGAATCCACGCTATCAATGGTAAGTACAGCCACCCGAACAGTATTGTCCGAAACTGGTTGATGGGAAGTATCAACGGCTATCACTGATGGGTTTGCAGACTGTTTCTTCTCGCAGGCGGTAAGCCCTAGGAGAAGAGCAATCGATACACCAGTTAACATATTAATTTTTGTCTGTTGATAACTTATTGAGTTTACTAGTTTTTTAAGCATCAAAACCGATTGATTTATTCAATATTAATAATCAGGAAAATAATTTACACTAGATCTTATTTTTTCTTTGGCAAGAGTTATTTTAATTGATGGATACTTTGATAAAGTTTAAATTAATTTTTGATAAAGTTTTAGACATACCCTAGCCAGCCTTAGAGGTTGTCTGAGAAGTCTCATTTGCTACATCCAAGCCCCCTAAATCCCCCAATTCTGGGGGACTTTTACAAGCAAATTGACTCTTGTTCCCCCCAAATTTGGGGGGTTAGGGGGGCAAAAATCAG
>NZ_JAAHIG010000402.1:0-7707 GCF_010692305.1 Moorena sp. SIO4G3
CTCATATTTGTAAAAAAGTGCGGTAGGGTGCGTTAGGGGCGAGCTCACCAAGACGCAAGCTGTAGCAAGTGTTAGGTTGTTGCCCGTAACGCACCACCAGGTCAAACTCCAAAAATGAGATGCACCCAGACATATTTATGTTCCCTGTTCCCTATTCCCTGTTCCCTATTCCCTGTTCCCTATTCCCTTGAAAGCAAAATACTATGTCCTAAACTATACTTAGTTTGCTATAAGTAACCAAAAATTATCCGAATATAATTCTTTGAAAAATTATCCTATTTTCGGTGCCAATACTACTACTGGTAGCCTGTGACTCTAAACCTGAGCCATCAGTTGAGCTATCAAACGTTCAATGTCAGGGAGAACTGCCAAAACAAATCAAAAAAAAACATTGGGGAATATCGACTTGCTCAAGGTTCTGACTTTGTGAAGTTAATTCGCTCCTTTGATCAAGACTATACACAAGAGCAGCTTACCTGTACTATCTTCACCGCTGATTTTAACTGTCCGGCAAAAGAAGTCCCACGTTGTAATCTATGATTCAACGTGGGATGAATTTTGCACAGGGTCTTTAGGCTCAGGGAAACGAGCTATCAAACTCCTGAGCAACTCAGAGCAAGTCATTCCTCTACGGTCAGCTTCTTGCTTTAGTTGTTTCTTTTCAAAGCTGGTCAACCTAATCATCAAGTTTTTATCTTTCATTATGCCTTGACATTTGTAAACACAATTGCTATCATTATGATAGGTCGATAAACAGGAGAAAACAACAATGAAATCAGCTTATCAGTACCGATTAAGATTGACTAGAAAGCAAGAAATAGAAATTGAAAAATGGTTAGACATGCTGCGCCATCAGTATAATTATTTGCTTGCGGAAAGATTTAATTGGTATGAGCAAAATCGTTGTTCTATTAATTCTTGTCCTCTACTGTGTCACTTGCCAGAGTTAAAAAACAATCCCGATTACTTTTCTCAACAAAATTCTTTGCCTCAACTAAAGAAGACTAGACCATGGTATAAAGTGGTTCAGTCTCAAGTTTTGCAAAACTGCGTAAAAAGAGTTGACTTGGCTTTTAAGCGCTTCTTAAAAGGCGACAGTAACGGGAAAAGGAGTGGTAGACCAAGGTTTAAAGGGAGAAATAGATATAAATCACTCACCTTTCCTTCTCTTAGTAAAAATCCTATAAATGGTAATATTTTGACTCTTCCAAAGTTTGGGAAAGTCAAAATGGTTTACCACCGACCTATTCCAAAAGTATTCAAAATCAAGACAGCTACTATAACCCGAAAGGCTGATGGCTATTATGTTGCGCTGTCAATTCAAGATGATACTGTACCGAATACTATACCAATAGATAGCGTTACTAGCCCTATCGGTATAGACATGGGACTTAAGTCCTTCTTAATTAAGTCTGATGGTTCAGAAGTTCCAATTCCTCAATACTACCGAAAGGCTCAAAAACGATTAAAAAAAATTCAGAAAGCTGTCAGCAGATCTAAAAAAGGGAGCAACAACAGGAAAAAAGCTGTCACTAAATTAGGGAAAGCTCACAAAAAGGTTGCTGACACTCGAAAAGACTTTCATTTTAAAACCGCAAAGGGATTGCTAGATAATCACGTTCGCGTAGCGTCGCCTTCGGCGAATCTAGTTGCCCACGAGAAATTAAACATTAAAGGTTTAGCTAAGACTAGACTGGCTAAATCTATACTAGATGCTGGATGGGGTGAATTTCTGTCTATTTTGTCAAACAAAGCCGTTCGCGTAGCGTGGCCTACGGCCTTAAATGCTGGTTTGGTAACAGTTGCAGTAAATCCCCACAATACCAGTCAGAACTGTTCTAATTGTGGCAAAAAAGTACCGAAAAAATTGAAAGACCGCATACATTCCTGTCCTCATTGTGGCTACGTTGCTGACAGAGATGTGAATGCGGCAATGAATGTATTGAAATTGGCGGTGGGGCATCCCGTCAGGAGTAAAGCTTGCCGAGTAACCGAAGGAATACCTGGTGTTGGCAAGAAGCCCACACTGTAATCTACGATTCAGTGTGGGAGTATGTCACTAATGATGGAAGACCTTTGAGTCCCAACCAGCGATTGAGCTGTGGCAAGGGATATAGCACTACGCATTCAGATGTTTGACATTGTCTTGATGCAGTCGCTCATGGGGGGAACCACGGCAGTCGCTCATGGGGGAGACCCCCAAGACCGCGCTGCCTCCCCAAGACCGCGCTGCATCGCTGCTAAACTCCGAAACGTAAGTAATTACTTACTTCTGACTTCTGACTTCTGACTTCTGACTTCTGACGCTAAGCGTAGCGCTATAACTGACCAGGCAACTGGCAAACCTCAAGATTTAGAAGTGGAAACCCTCGCTTACTGTTCTGAAATTTTTTATTTTGTCGAAGGGGAACTCAAAACTACTGAGGTTTGTGACTACTACTCTGTTATTGTAATTTTGAGGGTTAGGGCTTAGGAGTTACCTTAAGTTCTCCTACCTAAGGCTATCATCCTAATCCATAAACCTAATCCATAAACTTTAAATATATCATATCTAGGTAATGTCTGACAGCAATATCAAAAACCTAGCTGGATTAGTGTGAAAAATATTTATCTAAAGTAAAATTTCTCTAGCGATGCAGCGCGGTCTTGGGAAGGCAGCGCGGTCTTGGGGGTCCCCCCCATGAGCGACTGCCGTGGTTTCCCCCACTCGCGCTTTGCATGGCTGACAGGGTTGACAGTTCTTTGGTTGGATAACAAGCAACCTAAATTTACTGCCAACAATAAGATAAGTAAACATCAACGCGCCGACCCGATCAGTCCAGCAAGGGTATCCCTAGGTACATCATATTATGAAGAACACGAATTCTGGTGTAGGAGTGCAAATTGATCAAGAGCCTCAAACTTTACCATCACCACTTAAACCAGTAGTAGAACTTAACTCGAACCTTAGCCATTCCCCTTCTATCGAGCAAATCGTCGCAGAGGCTCATGGTCACAAAGCTTCTGACATTCATATTCGAGTGGGACAGGTCCCCAGATTCAGGATTCGGGGCAAGATGTATGTGGCTAAACGTCATACCAAGGTGACACTGGAAGTTTTTGAGGCATACCTCAATGAGATTCTCACTCCGGCTCAGAGGAAGCAGTTTGCTGAAACCAAAGAACTGGATACTGCTATTTTTTACCCTGGCTTAGTGCGCTGTCGGGTGAATTGTTTTGACTCCCTAAACGGGGGAGCAATTGTGCTGCGATTAATCAGCCTTGATGTTCCTTCAATCGATGATTATACTCTACCGCAAGTTTTCAAAAAAATAGTTAGCAGGGGTCAGGGAATTATTTTAGTTACCGGTCCGACAGGCTCAGGTAAATCAACGACTCTTGCGGCTATGATTCGCCATCTCAATGAAACAGAGTACAAACATATTGTTACCATTGAAGACCCGGTTGAATATGTCCACCGCTCCCGAAAGTGCCTGATTAGTCAGCGAGAAGTGGGATTGCACACCCATCAGTTTCACCACGCTCTGCGGTCTGTGTTACGGGAGGATCCAGATGTGATTCTAATTGGGGAAATGCGCGATCGCATCACAGTTGATACAGCCCTGCAAGCTGCCCAAACCGGTCATCTGGTCTTGGGTACTCTACACACTCGCAATGCTATCAGCAGTATTAACCGTCTGTTGAATCTCTACAATCCTGATGAACAGGCAGCGATCCGCATCCAGATTGCTGAGTCCCTGTTGGCAGTTATTGCCCAACTCTTAGTACCAACCACCGATAAGGGTCGGATTGCGGTTCATGACATTTTAATCAATACCCCAACTGTACAGGATTACCTGCTTAAGGGAGAAGATGGGGATGTGTTCCGACTGATGGAAACTGAAAGCATTGAAGGGATGCAAGTGATGAATCAGGCTCTCTACAACTACCTAATTGAAGAAAAAATCACAGCCAAGGAAGCCCTTAAAGCGTCTCCTGATCCCCAGGCTTTGATACGTCAGATGCGCACTGGTGGTATAGATGCTTCCGCCTCGGCTCGTGATTGGATGAATGAAGCTTGAATTTAGAATGTAGAATTGAGAATTTAGAATTAAGAATGCAGAATTAAGAATGCAGAATTAAGAATGGTGAATTTAGAATGGTGAATCCAGAATACAGAATGGTGAATGGTGAATCCAAAATCCAAAATCCAAAATCCAAAATCCAGAATGGTGAATTCTCAATTCTCAATTCTTAATTCTCAATTCTCAATTCTTAATTCTCAATTCTTAATTCTTAATTCTTAATTCTTAATTCTTACCTTTTACCTTGCTTCGCCAACTTCTTCTTAGACAGCTTCCGCAAACGAACTGACTCAGGTGTAATCTCTACCAGTTCATCGGGTCCAATATACTCCAAAGCCCGTTCCAAACTCATCTCCACTGGGGCTTGTAACTGGACTAATTCATCCCCAGTGGCGGAACGATGGTTAGTTAACTGCTTAGTTTTACAGACATTGAGATCTAAGTCCTGAGGACGATTGTGTTCCCCAATAATCATGTTTTTGTAAACCTTAGTGCCTGGTTTAATAAAGAATACACCACGGTCTTCTCCATTTTTCAGGGCATAGAAGGTAGCCATCCCTTCTTCAAAGGCTACAATTACTCCATTGCGGCGAGTTTCTAATTCCCCAGTCATGGGACGATATTCTAGGAAGCTATGATTCATGATACCTTCACCTTTGGTCAAGCGAAGGAAGTCCCCCCGGAAACCGACTAAGCCACGGGCAGGAATCACAAAATCGATTTGGGTTCGACCATTGGCACCCACTTGCATATCTTGCATTTCCCCTTTGCGCTGTCCCAAACGCTCGATACAGCTACCCACCGCTTCTTCTGGTACATCTAGCACTAGATATTCAAAGGGTTCACAAGGTTGACCATTAACTTCCCGGTAGATTACTTGGGGTTGGGAAACTTGGAACTCATATCCTTGGCGACGCATGGTTTCGATTAGAATACCCAGGTGTAGCTCTCCACGACCAGATACTAGGAATTTATCGGGGGAGTCAGTGGGTTCTACCCTTAGTGCTACGTTTGTTTCTAATTCTCGGAATAAGCGATCGCGTAATTGTCGCGACGTTACAAAGTCCCCTTCCTTACCCGCAAAGGGCGAATCATTCACGCAGAAGGTCATTTGCAAGGTAGGCTCATCTACCTTAATTAGGGGTAAAGCTTGGGGTTCATTGGGACAAGTAATGGTTTCACCAATATTGGCATCAGCAAACCCAGCTACCGCCACGATATAACCAGCTGATGCTTCTTTTAGGTCAACTCGCTTGAGTCCTTCAAATCCCATCAACTTGGTTACTTTTGCCTGAACTATGTCCCCAGTATCCTTAACTAAAGCAGCTTGTTGACTGGCCTTAATAGTTCCGTTGTGAATTCTGCCAATCACAATCCGACCTAGGTACTCGGAATAGTCCAAGGTGGTGACTTGTAGTTGTAGGGGCTTGGTAGGGTCTCCTACTGGTGGCGGGACATGATGCAAAATTGCTTCAAACAGTGGCTGCATATCTACCGCTTCTGCGTCCAAATCTTCTTTGGCGTAGCCTTGTAGACCGGAGGCAAATAGGTAGGGAAACTCACACTGGTCATCATCTGCTCCTAATTCTAGGAACAGATCCAGGACTTTGTCGATCGCACCATAAGGGTCCGCTTGGGGTCGGTCAATTTTATTGACCACTACAATCGGACGCAGTCCTTTTTCCAAAGCTTTTTTGAGGACAAATCGGGTTTGAGGCATTGGTCCTTCATTTGCATCCACAATTAGGATGCAGCCATCCACCATACCCAATACCCGCTCTACTTCTCCACCAAAGTCAGCGTGACCAGGAGTATCAACAATATTAATTAGGATGTCTTTGTACCGAACGGCGGTATTCTTAGAAAGAATAGTAATACCCCGCTCCCGCTCTAAATCGTTGGAGTCCATGACGCAGTCTGGAACGTCTTCCCCTTCGCGGAAGATACCGGATTGCTTGAGTAGAGCGTCAACTAGGGTAGTTTTGCCGTGATCGACGTGAGCGATAATAGCAACGTTGCGAATTGGGAGAGTCATACCAGCGCCTGGAAATAGGTAGCAGCAGTTACAATTTTTTCTAAAGATTTCTTAATAATTCTAGCTTACCTTGGGAAGACCCGAAGAAAAATAGCTGGTGTTCCACTTTTAGCATCCGGCTAAGCTAAACCTATGTATAGCAAAGGGAGTAGGGAGTAGGGAGTAGGGAGTAGGGAATCGGGAATCGGGAGTAGGGAATATGGCATCATAAATTCTCACAATTCCTACACGGACCCCTATCAAACTATGCCGTCTTGATAGGTGTGCGTTCGCGTAGCGTGACCATTCGCGTAGCGTGGCCTTTTGGCCAAGGTCAATCGCTCAAGCGCGGAAGCGAAGCTTCCGGAGCGTAGCGTGACCATTCGCGTAGCGTGGCCTTTTGGCCAAGGTCAATCTTTGCTGCTAGTTCCATCAGTTGTGGCTTACCTGTTACTGTAGAGTTACTGGATCACTCGTGAATTGATTAACGGCTGACACTGGTAAGCGATCGCGTTTCAGTGGATACCTTCTTCTGGCTTTCAACCGGGGGCTGAGGAGGTACTGACTCGTTCTCAGCCTTCAAACGCAGAGTAAAGGATTTATCAACATAGATACCTTTGGAGTCAGTGCGACGGACAATCACGGTATGGCTAGTATCTCCGTTGAAATCCATCAAGGTTTGCTCGGTAAGCTCCAGTTTATTCTCCCTTAACATAAACCGCCCGCCAGCATCATCAATTAATGAGTAGGTATAGCGTTCCCCTGTTTTTGGGTTAGTCGGGGAGAGCATACCAACCACAGTTCCTGGTTTCATCTGCTCAGGGATAGGTTTATCCCCTTGGTCAGACTCTTGGGCTGTTTGGCGGACATTTTCCTGACTTGTGCTGGTATCTTGGTGATGGTTTTCCTCAGCTAAGCTAGCGTTTTGACCAACGCGATACACCTCAGTAAAGTCAGTAAAGAAGTGCTTGAGAGGTTCAATCCGACCCTGAGCTGCTTCAACTTCCACTAACTCATTTTTGGTCAATTCTTGAATAACGGAGGATATAGATGGGTGGGTAAAACTGTAAAGACCTTCCGCAGAAGATTCCAAATAGTCCAAAACAGCTGATAAAGATAGATTAGTTTCACCCCTTGATGCTGGTGATTGTTTAATTTTAATCTGATCTAAGGGCAAGAACAAAGTAGAGCATTTAGCTAAGTTTAGATTAGCTATATTTACCTGACTCTCTTCAAATTGTATCGGTAAACTATTAGGGCTTGTTGCCACTGGGCTGGTGAACAGAAGTAGACCATACTTCCCTAAGCTTAAGTCTTGATTGTTTTGGTCTACAGTTTCATCTATGGCAACCGTTTCAGAAACCGTTTCAGGGCTTGAGGATTGCTCTATCTCGCTCTCACTGATGATAGTTAGCAAATCATCTGAATAGATGCTTGATTCGCTATCTTCTATGGGCAAAATAATATTCTCAGGTTGCCCTGTTTTTCTAGAGGATTTTCCTATCCTCAGCCGAATTGGGAGCCGTTTATAGTTTATCTGTAGCGCAATTACTCCCCATCCACTAAGAGATACCACTGCCCAACCAAATAACCATAGGTATAGTGGTTTATTAGTGAGGGAGTCTAAGA
>NZ_JAAHIG010000403.1:0-7666 GCF_010692305.1 Moorena sp. SIO4G3
CTCGCGAGACGATCCAGGTTCGGCGTGCGGATCTTTTCCTGTCCGTAACTCCCGAGCTCGCCCCAGCCCAGGTCGTCGGCCAGGATGAAGAGCACGTTTTTCGGACGCGCCGGCGGACAAATTACTACATGTTTATCACCACCGATCGCCAATGTACAGAAAACCTTAAGGCTTAAAACTATATTATAGTGCCCTTGGGTAAGTCTTGATCTATTTTACCTTGATGCCTTCAAGATTAGCGATCGCCACTATACATATCTTATTCTGGATTAATCCATTTTATTAGTGGAATAGGTTCCATAAAGGTATCTAATTTTTGCATGTTTTTATCCACTAACTCCTCTATTGTTTTCTCACATCTCATTCCTGATTGCTATAACTTAGTTTCCACAATTAGATATCCATTACGAAAGTAGGGGAATTGGGTAAGCAATTTCAAAATTAATTGCCATTGCCAAGGCCAACGTTCTGGATATAATTGATAGAGAGGCCAAGTATTGACTACTTGCAATCCCATAGCGCTTAAGTCTTGTTCGTTGTTCACAAACCACTGCAATGGTGCTTCAAATTTAGCTGCCTTTTTTTTAAAAGACTTATTACAATTACCCATAACATCCATTACCCAAGTTGCACCATAGAAATGCGATCGCATTTGCTTAACCAGTTGCTGGACTTGATTTGGTTCAAGGTACATGAGCAAGCCTTCCGCAAGGAAGCAAATATTTTCAGAACCCACATTAGGAATAGAATTCATCCAATCAAAATTCATTACAGAAGCACTAATAAACTGGTGTTGCTCTGTTTCTGTGTCTAGCTGACGGCGTAAATTTGTTACATCTGGTAAATCAAGGTCTAGCCAACACTTAACATTCTGTCCGATGCGGTGAAAGCGAGTAGATAAACCCGCACCTAATTCTACAACAACAGGATGAGGATAGTTAGCAATATGACGAGAAGCAATTTGGTCATGAATATAAGACCGCGTAGACCAACTGGTTTGAACTAAACGACTCAACTGACTATAAAATGCTTCCATATCGGGGTCTAGAGGCAATTGTTTGTGCCACTCTACAGCTAAGGGGTCTTGAAACAGACAGTCAGGACGCTCTTGTTCTTCTGCTCTAGTCTTCAAGGTGAAAACCAGAGTACGAGAGACACCAGTGAGTTTAGTTGTAACTTCAGACATAGGGTTTTAAATATTTATGAGTTGATTACGTCAATTTTTACAGAATTTTGAGCGATCGCTCTATACAAACTTGCAATTTCTGAGCCAGAGTTGTGACACTAGGTTTGTAGACCATAGACCTCTTGCAAAAATATTTTGAGTTATAATATAAACTTTTGTAAAAATTAGCTAAATTGTATACTACGCTTATACACAAAGAGATTACAGAACAAGTTTGTTAGTCTTTCGTGGTACAATCAAAAGCTGCCAAATTTTTAATTACACCACGAAAGACTTTTGCAAGAGGTCTATACAACCTTAAACCTTAAACATTACAACCTTAAACATTACAACCTTCCAAGCGTTAAAAAATGACCAATATCCAACAACTAACCACGAAGAAACACAATGGTTTTGATGTTCAAAAACCGCCCAAGCAGGAATTGATTGATGCCTGCGTTCATTGTGGGTTTTGTCTTTCTACCTGTCCGAGTTACCGGGTGCTTGGCAAAGAGATGGATTCCCCTAGGGGTCGGATCTATTTAATGAATGCCATTAGTCAAGGGGAAGCTCCCTTGGCCGAGGGGAGTACACAACATTTCGATTCTTGTTTAGGATGTTTAGCTTGTGTGACAACTTGTCCGTCTGGGGTTCAGTACGATAAGCTAATCTCCGCGACTCGTCATCAAGTTCAGCGAAATCAGCCTCGTAGTTTTCCAGATTGGATGTTTAGACAGCTAATTTTTAGCTTGTTTCCCTATCCGGGGCGATTGCGTTCATTATTGTTTCCTTTATATCTCTACCAGACCTTGGGCGTACAGAAATTAGTGCGCTCTACGAATTGGCTCAAACTGCTATCTCCTCGCTTAGCAGCCATGGAGTCAATGCTACCAAAAGTTACTCTAGATTCGTTTCGGGATAATTTACCCGATCTGATTCCCTCTGTGGGTAAGAAGCGTTACCGGGTAGGAGTAATACTTGGCTGTGTGCAACGGTTGTTTTTCTCCCCAGTGAATGAAGCAACAGTGCGGGTGTTGACCGCCAATGGCTGTGAAGTGGTGATTCCCAAAACCCAGGGCTGTTGTGCCGCTTTGCCAGAACACCAAGGACAAACAGAGCAAGCCCAAGCCTTGGCAAGACAGATGATTGATAGCTTTGAAGGGACAGGAGTTGATGCCATCATTATTAATGCTGCTGGCTGCGGTCATACCTTGAAGGAGTATGGTCACATCCTCGAAGATGACCCCGAGTATGCCCAAAAAGCTCAAGAATTTGCGGGTAAGGTGAAGGATGCCCAGGAATTTCTAGCTAGTGTGGGACTAACTGCAACCCTTTCCCCCCTTAGGGATGAGCCATTAACTATTGTCTATCAGGATGCTTGTCACCTATTACATGGACAGAAGATTAGTGTGCAACCGAGACAGTTATTGCGGCAAATTCCAGGAGTGACCTTAAAGGAACCGATGGATGCCGCCTTGTGTTGCGGTAGTGCTGGAGTTTACAACATGCTGCAACCAGAAGTAGCCGATGAGCTGGGACAGCAGAAGGTGAATAATTTATTGAATACTGGGGCAGAGTTGATTGCTTCCCCGAATCCAGGCTGTTCATTGCAGATCAAGAAGCATTTGCAGCTCCAAGGAAAAGACATTACCTTAATGCATCCGATGGAGTTATTGGATTATTCGATCAGAGGATTAGCAATTTAGCTTTAGGTACACAAGAACAACTGTCAACAAGTAACTAACTAACACAAGACCTAAGTATCCAACCAATCACCAAACCCAATCCCCCAAACCGCACCCCATGCCAAAACGGTTCCCGTAGACTATGCCAAGAAAACAACTGACTCTCTAAATTCAGCTCCAGGACTTCCAGTTGTTCCTGGATTTGCCTTAACTCAGCCTTTAGGGCTTGTCGATTACTATTAGTATTAGTACGTTTAGTCTTGCGCAAATCTTTCCTAACTTGCTCTCGACGCTCCTGGAGTTGAGCTTGCTGTCGCTGATCTTGCTCAACCTGAGAAAAACGTTTCTTGAGAGTATTAAGCGATCGCTCTATTTCTGCCAATTCCTCTTCAAACTCAGCAACATCTTCTTGATCCTCTCTATTTTTTCCTGAATTACGGTAAGATGAATGAAACGATTCTGGAGGCATATAGCAATCGTAAATCCTAAGTTAAAATAGTCTTGAGTTGGTAAGCACTGACACACTCTCCTACTCAGCACTCAAAAAACAATGCCTGAATCCATCCAATTACCCAAAACTGATGCTAAGATGGAACCTAGCACTCTAGAATTGGCTCAAGCCTTAGCAGAGCGTTTGGCGATCAGACCCAATGATTGGCATCGCCTAAAGTCTAACCGCTCTGCCCGAGCCAGTGAGCAAGCTGCTGCTGCTTTGGTATTTCTGCTCAATGAACATCCAGAAGAAGCCCTTGAACGATTGCGCCAAGCATCTGGATGGCTAGACCGCTCTATTTCCGCTCCACCATGTCCAACTCATGGGACACGAAACCCTAAGTAACGAAGCCCTAAGTAAAATAGGTGCTTAAGACAATAGAGGGCGCTTAGAGGGGTGGTTAACTTGTTTACAAAGTCTAATTTCCGTGCCCTGGTTGTTCCAGAGGACTTGATCGAAGATTTGGTGAAGCAGACTCATGCCTCTACCGCTTTCTGATTCATCGCAGGGTAGGGTGACATCGGGACTCTCTTGGTCATCATCATTGGTAAAACCAGACCCTTCATCTGAAATTACCCACCAATATTCACCATTGACTACTGAAAATTGAACCTCTACGGTCTTACTTGGGTCTAAATTATTACCGTGCTTTGCTGCATTCACCAATGCTTCTTGTAATCCCAGCCGGAGTTCCGGTTGCCATTTATTGGGAATTTGTTCAAGAAGCAAATCTAATATCGGGCAAAGGTAAAGGGTAGAAGCAAAGCTAACCGTTTCCCAACCGCACTCAGCCGGACTCAAAGATGTGGCAATCACTCAAGAAACCCCTAGCTTTTTTTTGTTGGACTTGATATAATAGGAGGCTAGATACCTGATTTCTATCGGGTTCCCCCTAAGCACGGCAGAATCGTGCTCAGGGAGAACCGGACTAGGAACTCTCGATTTCTTGAGGTTGGCTTCTATATTCAGACATGAAGATTCCTGCTGGCATAGCTAAACTACAACCTCTCTATGGTTAATTATTCTGTTAATTAGTTCAATAGGTTTTTCACTAATGTCGCTGCTTTACCTATCAGCTCAATGGTAAAAATTCCTAAACAGCGCTATAATAGCCATTTAGCGTTACTCATATTCTGTAACCTTGTTTATTTCTGATTCCCTACGTCTATAGTATCAGAAAATTTTCGCCCAGACCAGACCCTTCTGGGTATTTTCCTCATGAAATACCAGTCAAATAGGTAAATAATTGATGTAGATAATTGAGTCTATATATAAAGACTATACATAAACAAACTATTTCTATGCCCATGCAACCGTTGGGTAGGCTACCAATTGTCCATCACCAATCAGCCATTAGCCTTAGGTGTTGGACAATTGGGCAACGCCGATATCAGTGCTCAAGAAAAGCAGCACATTCAACATGGGAGGTTTGAGGAAAGAAGTCAGCAGGTTGGATATGGGTTAACTGGTAGTAACCGTTGAGGCAAAGAAGTTTGAGGTCTCGTGCTAGGGTAGCTGGCTTACAGCTAATATAAACGATCCGTTTTGGTGCCACTTGCCTAAGCATGTCAATCACAGCCGGAGAACATCCCTTACGGGGTGGGTCAAGTATTACAATATCTGGCGCTATAGTCAACTGGGAGAGTAACTGCTCTACTGATCCCGCCTGAAATTTTACATTAGTGATCCCATTAATCAAGGCATTCTGCTCAGCTTGCTCTACCGATGCGGCTTGCACTTCCATACCGATAGCTTGGCGTACCTGTTGAGCAAGGGGTAGAGTAAACGTCCCAATGCCACAGTAAGCATCAACTACACATTCATCCCCCTTGAGGGCTAGCTGTTTAATGATTAGGTTTAACAAAACCTCAGCTGCTTGAGTATTAACTTGGAAAAATGTATCTGGTCGCAGCCGCAAATCAAGACCAGCAAAGTTCTCTGTCAAGTATGGCTGACCGGCAACACAATAGGTTTGGGAACCAAAAATGACATTACTGCGCTGGGGGTTATGATTCACACAAACACCAACCAGTTGGGGATAACGATTTAGCCAAGTTTGCCCTTGGAAATCCAAGTCTTTTAAATTCAGATCTGTTGTGACCAAGGTCAGCAACATCTCGCCAGTCTGTTTTCCAATTTGTAACGAAAGGTGACGCAATCGTCCTTGGTGGCGGCTTTCGTTGTATATCGACCACCCCAACTGCTGAATATCCTGCTTAATTTCCCCTAGCAGGGGATTCAAGCGCTGGTCTTGCACGGGGCATTGATTAAGATTAATCAGCTGGTGGCTACCTTTTTGGTAGTAACCCGCTTGAACTGAACCCGTTGCTGAGCGTTTAAGGGGATAGGTAGCTTTGTTTCGATAGCCCAAGGAAGAATCTGTGGTTAAGATTGGTGCTACGGCGGGTTCCCTAAATCCACCAATGCGTTTGAGGGCTTGAATCACCTGATTTTGCTTCGCCAACTGCTGATAGTCCCAGCTCACATGCTGCCATTGGCAACCACCACACTTATCCGCCACGATACATCTGGGATGAACACGATTAGGAGATTCCACCAACAGTTGGTGTAACTTACCAGTTGCATAGTTAGGTTTGACCCGAATCAGGCGCACCAAAGCTTTATCCCCTGTGACAGTATCCGGAACAAAAACCACCCGATTTCCTAGCCGTCCAACGCCATCACCACTATCACTGAGGTCTGTAATCATGACCTCAATCAGTTGACCTTGTTGCCAACACTCAGGGCTGGGCTCATTAGTTATCATCATTGGCATCATATAGCACAGGGAATAGGGAGTAGGGAGTAGGGAGTAGGGAGTAGAGAGTACAGAGATCGGATTCAGTCGCTCATGGTAGAAATCCCCTCAGGTCTGCGCACCCCTCGCTACCTGTACAGTGCATTATTAAGGTACCTTAGTACTTATAGCCTTTGGTGAGCAGTTTTGCGTAAATCCTGATAGTTTTGTTTTAATACGAGCTACAGATGCCAAGAGGGGGCAACGGATGGTTCGAGGGGATGTGAAGGATCTGGTAAGAGGGGAAAGAGACTATCGATGCCAGCAAGCATGCATCGGTTTTGCTCTATTTGTTGATCTTATGCCCAATGCCCTTCCGTTGTGTCACCCAAAGTCGGTAAACTACTAATTAACAGTTCTGGCAACAAGTCCTGAGCTAAAATCTGTAATTTAGCTCGGGACTTGTTGCCTGAGTAACTCAATAAAAAACTCCATAAACTAATAACATGAGTGTAGTTAGTCAAGTCATTCTCAATGCCGATGACGAGCTGAGATACCTCAGCTCTGGTGAACTCAAAAGTATCAATGATTTTTTGCAAACCGGTGAGCAGCGATTGCGCATTGTTGCCACCCTGTCGGAAAATGAAAAAAAGATTGTACAAAAAGCCAGCAGTCAGCTGTGGCAGAAACGCCCTGACTTCATAGCACCAGGAGGCAATGCCTATGGTCAGCGTGAACGCAATCAGTGTTTACGGGACTATGGTTGGTACTTGCGCTTGGTCACCTATGGTGTGCTTGCTGGTGATCAGAAACCTATTGAAGACATTGGTATCATCGGGGCAAGAGAAATGTATAATGCCCTAGGTGTGCCAATGGCAGGGATGTCAGAAGCGATAAATTGCTTAAAAGAGGCATCTTTGGGAATCCTAACCGATGAGGATGCTGACCTGACAGGTCCCTACTTCGATTACATTATTCAAGCAATGTCTCCTAAGTCCTAAGGTAAGCTATCAGCTATCAGCTATCAGCTAATGCGCTACGCGCACGCTACGCGAACAGCTTATGGGCATAGGGCAAGCTACACTGAACAGCTTTTGAATAAAACAGGTAAGCATTCGTTTAATCTCTGTTACCTCAGCTGACAGCTGACAGCTGACAGCTGACAGCTGACCTCCTAACTCATTGGTGATTAGTCATTAGTAATTGGTCATCTAAAAATAGCCAATGGTTAATTGTCAATGGTAAATTAACAATTAACAATTAACAATTAGCCATTAACAATGAACAATTAACAAAAGACTAATGATTAATGACCTCAAATCCCACGCATTGTAGTCGTGGGATTATTTAAATAAAATGTGGTTAATCAAAAAACTTCCCTGGCTTTCATTATCAATTCTTCTTTTAAGCCATAGTATTTTTGGCTGGATGATATCTGTTGACGGTCAGGAATTGAGTTGGGTAGAACAGACTACATCAGGATCACATCCTTCCTTATTTAAGGTATCGGTATGGCTCTGGCTGATCGGAGCAGTTTATATCTTGTTGATGGCTTTGGCTATAACTGCTCCAGTGTATCAGATTAG
>NZ_JAAHIG010000404.1:0-7644 GCF_010692305.1 Moorena sp. SIO4G3
CCAATTTTTTGCCCCAGCAGAACAAGCGGTATTCCCTTGATTGTGAAACCGCACCACCTACTGTCGGCCAACTCTCTATATACTACAACCATGATGGCTTCCTTAATCATTGGTTTTGCTGTGGGTGAACCGTTGTTAGCCTTAGCGGATAGGTTGGGAGCTCAGCTACATGTCGGCGTGTACTTGGGGAAAGAAGTTTTGGTAGGAGGGTCTTATGCGATCGCAGGATTAGTATTGTTGTTACTGAGAACCGGTGAAAATCGGGAAAAGTCTCAGGCTGAGCAACCTCATGTGTGGGCAGACATTGCCGATGGTCTGCGTTACGTAAAACACCATCGAAGTGTCCGCAATGCTATGATTCAACAAGTTATTCTGTTTTCTGTTTTTGCTGCTTTAGCGGTTCTGGCGGTAAGACTTGCGGAAAACCTCCCTGGGATCACAGCTGCCCAGTTTGGCTTCTTGTTAGCAGCCGGTGGAATTGGGATGGGGATTAGTGCAGCAATCCTAGGAAACTGGTTTGATGACACCTCCCATGTAAATTTAAGTCTGTCTGGTTCTGTGGGTATGGGATTCGCCTTAGTAGGGTTGTCCCTATTCACTAACAATCTCTGGCTGGCTTTACTCATGACCATGGTATTGGGTGGGTTTGGGGCTTTGGTAGGTATCCCGATGCAGACTACCATCCAGGCAGAAACACCAGAAGAGATGCGGGGCAAAGTTTTCGGACTACAAAACAATGCTATTAATATCGCCTTGAGTTTACCCTTAGCCTTAGCGGGGATCGCAGAAACTTGGTTGGGTTTACAACCTGTATTTCTTGGTTTAGCAGCACTTGTGTTCTTAGGTGGGTTCTTAAACTGGTATATTTCCGGTAATAGATTAAATAATTTAAATAAACCTCATAATATAGAGACTTAACTACCAACCGGAATGCATATCGCCTGGCTCGGAAAAAAATCCCCTTTTTGTGGTAACGTCACCTACACTCGAGAAGTCACCAATGCTCTGCTAGACCGGAGCTACCAGGTCAGTTTCCTCCACTTTGCCCAAGAAGAAGAGGACCGGACTTGGTGGGGTTGTCAGGAGGTACCACTGCCTTGCTTGTACAAGTCTCAGATGTATACCATTCCAACCCTAACCGCCAGTAAGGTTTTGAAGCGATCGCTACAGGAGCTCAAACCTGATCTTGTCCATGCTTCCTTAACGTTATCTCCTTTAGACTTCCTGTTACCGGAAATCTGTACCGAACTCAATATACCCTTAGTGGCGACCTTCCATCCGCCCTTTGATGGTAAACGACGCAATTTGCAATCGGGAACCCAATTGCTGACCTATCAAGTTTATGCGCCGTTTCTCGCCCACTACGACCGAGTGATTATCTTTTCTCAACTCCAACGGGATGTCCTAATCCGGGTTGGGGTTCCTGATCACAAGCTAGCCGTGATTCCCAATGGGGTGGATGTCCAGAAATATTCTCCAGGATATTCCCAGTTTACCTCTGACTTGACATCCGAGTTCAAAGCGGAACGCCTGTTTGTTTATCAAGGTCGGATTGCTACGGAAAAAAATGTGGAAGCGCTGCTGCGAGCCTGGAAACAATGTAACCTGGGTGAATCCAGTAAGCTAGTGATTGCTGGTGATGGACCGCTATTAGCCTCATTAAAACCATTTTATGGGGAAGAACACAATATCATTTGGCTAGGATTTGTGGCTTCCGAGCAAGAACGGATTGAGATTTTGCGGGCAGCGGATGTGTTTATTTTACCTTCTCTATTGGAAGGCCTATCTTTATCATTACTGGAAGCCATGGCTTGTGGTGTGGCTTGTGTAGCCACAGATGCTGGAGCTGATGGGGAAGTGTTAGAGGATGGTGCTGGGGTAATTCTCAATACCCATGGGGTGACATCCCAACTAAAAACACTATTGCCCCTATTGCGTGACCACAGAGACTGGACTACTTTGCTGGGTCAGAAAGCTAGGGCAAGGGTTCTAGAGCGCTATACCTTAAGTGGGAATATTACTCAGCTCGAAAAGCTTTATGAAGAGGTTGTAAAAATCCGGCTTGTGCAATTGAGTCGTCGTGCTTAGTTTTTTTGTTGTTTGGGAATTTACCCTCATGCTCAGTTGCCCTTATGGTGAAGAGGGTATACAAACTTAATCTACTCCTCAAGGGGTTACGCACTCAGTCCTGTTTATAACTTAGAACCTACCCATAACAGCTGAGTATTTCGGGTTTTGAAGGTGTCTTGGTACTCTTTGAGGAATAAGAAAGATATGCTTTACCAAAAATTTGGGTCTAAAGCCCCGTCCTTACAGGACCGCTTTGTGTTAAGATGAAGACATAATAAAAAAATATTCTAGATAAACAGGATATTGAATAAGTAGACAGTGTAAAAAACCTGTTTTGAGATAATTAGGTTGCACAATCAAGTCTAACGATTTGGAAGTCTATGAAGGTCTAAGATCCCAAAAAAATGTTTATCTAAATTTGTTAATTAGTTTAGGTACGGTGGGGCACACCGAAACCTAGGTCAAAGACCAAATACGCTTGTGGAGAGGAGACCTCTATTTTTCCTGGCTCCGGCCTGGTTAAACAAGTCCCCCCGTTGAAGCAAGAATCCCCGTCCTTCCAGGGCGGGGAGTGTCAAGTTGTTGGTAAATCTCAGAGAGTCGAGTCATCCCTTCTTCTGTATATCGTTTAGCTTCTCGCCAAATTGCTGACCATACTGTTTCCAATGCTCTTAACTCTCGGCAAGAACGAATCAGGGTACAACAAGCAGCTATCCACTGTTCTAGCTGACGGTAGCTAATGAAGTAGCCGCCTCTTCCTTGAATATGTACCCATAGTACATGAGCCCACTTTTGCCATCGCCAGACTCGACTAGGGTCAATTTTTAGATATCTGCTGAGTTGTCTACGAGTGATGACGAAGGTTTGAGGATTGATGCGACGGCGAAGAAAGTTCATAAGATTCAATCATGTTGAATTGTGACTTGGACTTAAACAGCGACCAGGAGCAAAAGGGGAAAGGGACATTTTTCCCTTTCCCCTTAGGAAAAATTGAGGGAGGTTAATTGGTAGAAACGTAGCGAGTAAGAGCACGCATCTGTTTACCGGGAATGGAAACAGGCATTAAGGGACTCCATTCGCTGATTTCAGCAAAGCCGAGTTTGTATTGGGTGTGGATGATTTTGGTGATGCCGTTACTTGAACCAATGACTAGGATTCGCACAGGTTCTCGCTTGGGTTCAGGTGGTGTGGGAGTAGACTCGGAGGCTGGTACCGAGGGAGTTTCTTCCGGTTCTGGTAGAAAGTTGTTGGACATGGGAAGTTACCTTCTTATTGTTACCGAATGGACTACAACTAGTCTACCTCATTGTAGTCCATTTGGTGCCATTTACTCACAACTGAGTAAATGACAAAATTTGAGGCATGGGAAAAGCAGGCAAAGCCCTCAAACAAGTATTAGAAAGCTACGGCATCAGCCAGAATCGAGTCGCTGTGCTGATGGGAATTGGGCGTTCCAATATTTACCGTTGGGTCAATGAAATCAGAGATCCAGGCGCTGAGATGGTCATTCAACTTCGGGATGCCCTGTATCAGATTAATCCAGCAGCAGCAGAAGATTTTGTTAAGCTTTATTTGGGTAATCCCAAGCAAAACAACGATTCGTCTTAATTGCGAAGCAATTGCTAGATATATCTATAAGGGATAACTTGACATTGATTGATGAATACCCTTCCGATCAACATTCCTCCTAGCCTCAGAGTTACTGACGAGCAGTTTGAACAACTTGCTGCTGCTAATCGAGACTTACGCTTAGAACGTAGTGCTACAGGAAAATTGATTGTCATGCCACCCACTGGGGGGAATACTGGAAAACGCAACATTGATATAGAAGGACAACTTTGGTTATGGAATCGCCACACTAAACTGGGGGTTACCTTTAACTCATCTACTGCTTTTCGACTTCCCAATGGGGCAATTCGTTCTCCTGATGCAGCTTGGGTTACTCAAAAACGATGGAATGCATTAACCCCTGAACAACAAGAAACTTTTCCACCCCTTTGTCCTGATTTTGTGCTGGAGTTGCGTTCAAAGAGTGACAATATGGAACCGTTACGCCAAAAAATGCAGGAGTATATTGATAATCAACTGCGTTTGGGTTGGTTAATTGACCCTAATCATAAGACGGTTGAAATTTATGGACTCAATCAAGCTGTAGAGGTGTTGAAATCTCCCAGAACATTATCGGGAGAAGATGTTTTGCCTGGCTTTGTATTAGACTTGGAATTGGTCTGGAATTAGCATAATTGTAATCATTCATCTATCAGCCAATGCGCTACGCGCACGCTACGCGATCAGCGATTGCGCTACGCGCACGCTACTTGAGGTGCCATTAGGCTTTGACCACCCTAAGCCATTCGTCACAAGTTAAGGCAGAATGTATTTTGTCAAGGTATTGTTAATTAATCTTTACCTGGGGGGGGTGACATGCAAGCTAAAATCTTTACTGGGTAATATGTTCAGCCCATCTGTTACTTAATCGGTGCGTTTTCCGTAGGCGAATTTAATTCGCCTACGGAAAACGCACCATTACGGTCTTGGGGAGGCAGCGCGGTCTTGGGGGTCCCCCCCATGACCGCGCTGCCGTGGTTTCCCCCACTCGCGCTTTGCATGGCTGACAATGATCAGCAGCTGAAAAGGTACCCTCAAGGGTACTGTCAAGCCGGGTTAGATCATTCTATAAATGTATTGATTGAAATTCATTACAGTAAAAGGTAAAACCCATGGCTTACAAATACTAGAATCCCTGTGTCTTCCAAGTTCCAATCAAATTGGGAATATATCAAAGTGGCAGAACAGATGAACTATGTACTATCAGAGCAAGCTAAAACCCATACCTTGGCTGTGAGTTTGAAGTTCCACTTTCTCAGAGCATGGTTAAGTTTGAATAGAAAGTTGCAGAGCTGGAAACTTTGCTAAAGGGAAAGTAAAACCTCCAGTGATTAATTTGTGATGAATTTATAAGATAACACGAGAGAATAGTGAATATAAATGGACGTCAACGCCAGAAATTAGTCCAAGCCATTATTAGTGCTTATCCAACCAAAGCCAAGTTGGAAATGATGATTGATTTTACTCTAGAGGAGAATCTGAATGTTATTGCAGGTGGAGAAAACTATGAGCAAGTTGTTTTTAAGCTCATTAAATGGGCAAAGGCAAATGGTAAGCTAGAAATACTGATATTATCAGCCTCTGAGTCTAATCCTGGCAATAAAGAACTACAAACAATTAAAAATGAAATAAACAGGAAGCAAACGCCAATTGCTCCACATTATAAACCTGAGGCTTTGACTCGAAAAATATTGATTTTGTCAGGCAATCCTAGAGACACAAGTAAACTTCGTTTAGACGAAGAAATGCGTGAGATAAAGGAAGGACTAAAACGGGGAATAGCGCGTGACAAGTATTCAATAGAGACAGCGGAAGCAGTACGGTATAGAGACATACACAGATCCATACTGGACTACAAACCAAACATTGTTCATTTCTCAGGACATGGGGCAGAGGAAGAGGGTCTAGTGTTTGAAGATGAGAATGGTCAAGTAAAGTTAGTCGATCCAGAAGCTTTAGCAGGATTATTCGAGCTGTTTGCTGACCAAGTAGAATGTATTGTTCTCAATGCTTGTTACTCAAAGGTACAGGGGGAGGCGATCGCAAAACATATCAACCATGTGGTTGGAATGAGTAAAGCAATTAAGGATCAAGCAGCCATTGAATTTGCTGTAGATTTCTACGATGCATTAGGAGCTGGTAAGTCCTATGCTTTCGCCCACAGATTAGGGTGTCAGGTAATTAAGATGTCAGGAGAATCAGAGGCTTTAATTCCCTGTATTTTAGGAAAAAGTCACCCCAGAAAGCCAAGTGAACCTGAACCACTAATTATTGAAAATGAAAGTGAAAATGAAGGCGAAAATAAACCTTTGGATGATAGCCAGCTTACTCCATTTGAATTTAAACTTGTGCAGTTAAATGCTCAAGGCCAAGAAAGTGGTAGGCGCTCTATTGAAGCTAAACGGTTTTGTGAAGAAATAACGGAGCACACAAACTTAGAAATGGTTGCCATTCCAGGTGGTGTGTTTCAGATGGGTTCCTCAGAGCTGGAAGAGGGGAGTAAGAAAAATGAATGGCCACAGCATTCAGTAGAATTGTCTTCTTTTTATATGAGTAAATTCCCGATTACACAAGCTCAATGGTATAGAGTTTCAGCTCTTCCTCAAGTTGAAATTCCTCTGAATAAAGTTCGCTCGAAGTTTAAGGGGGAAGAGCTGCCTATGGAGGGAGTTTCTTGGTATGAAGCCCTTGAGTTTTGTGCAAGATTATCAAGACACGTTGGACGTCAATATCGGCTACCAAGTGAAGCTGAATGGGAGTATGCATGTCGAGCAGGAACTGCTACTCGATATCACTTCGGTGATAGGATAAGTACTTCATTCGCAAATTATAATGGCGCGAAGGTTGATGGCTTTGATTCAAAAGAGATTGATCGTAAACGGACAACTCCTATAAATTCTTTTGGAGTATCTAATGCTTTCGGTTTGTCTGATATGCACGGAAATGTTTTTGAATGGTGCGCAGATCCCTGGCATGAGAATTATGAGGGAGCTCCTCAAGATGGAAGTAATTGGGATGTGGGTGGCCAGAGCTATCGTCGAGTAATTCGTGGGGGCGCGTATAATGAAGGACCCAACGATTGTCGTGCAGCAAGTCGTTATTTCTTAGATCCGAACAGACGAACTGGCTTCGTTGTTGGTTTTAGAGTTGTTTTTTAATAAAGGAGATTCTATCTTATGTTAGGTGTTGAAATTATCGAACCAGGTGAAGTAGGAATTCTTGTAAGGCTTGGAAAAGCACAAGAAAAGGTGTTACAGGAGGGGTTACATTTTGTAGCTCCATGGCTTGAGAGGGTTCAAAAATTTGACATTAGAGTACAAAAGTACGAAGTTGAGGTTCCAGCAGAAACTAGGGATTTACAGCCGGTAGATGCCAAATTTGTTATTACTTATCGTGTTCAAGAAAACAAAGTGGTTACGGTTCTACGAGAACATGGAGATTTAAAACATGTTGAGCAAGAACTTGTTTCCCCACAGACAAAAGGAGCCTTCAGGCAAGCTGCTACTAGCATGAATGCTCAAGAAATGGTAACTCAGAGGGCTGAATTAAAGCAGAACTTTGAACGTGAACTTAATGATTCCCTGGACAAGTTCGGAATCAAACTTCTTGATATTTCGATACTCAGACTAGAATTTGGTAAGGATTATCAAGATTCAGTCATTAGAGCACAAATGGCGGAGCAACGAGCGAGAGAAGCAGAGAATATGGTTAAAGTTGCTAAAGCAGAAGCTCTTGCAGAGCAAGAACGTGCCAAAGGTCAAGCTTTTGCGGAAAAAGAACGCGCCGAAGGTAAAGTTACTGCTATCAAAAAAGTGGGTGACGCATTACTATCTCCAGGAGGTAAACTTTTTCTCCAAATTGAGATACTAGAAGCTTGGAAACAAGGAGGCTCTAAAGTGCCAAATGTTCTTGTTATAGGTGATGATATTCCTAGACTTCCTTTCTTGTTAAACACAGAAGAGGAAG
>NZ_JAAHIG010000405.1:0-7638 GCF_010692305.1 Moorena sp. SIO4G3
TGGAAACAAGATAAAGGACACAAGACGAGTTAAACGAAGTTAGATTTAGTATAAGCATTCAGCTATCAGCATTCAGCTATCAGCTTAAGGTACATCTCGTTCGGGTAGCGTGCGCCTATGGGAAATGCGCAATGCCCAAACGGTAAAATTTAATAGTTCGAAATTGCTTATGCTAATCGCACCTAAGCTGATAGCTGAATGCTGATAGCTGAATGCTTATACTAAATCTAACTTCGTTTAACTCGTCTTGTGTCCTTTATCTTGTTTCCAAAACTGTGACTGAGCAAAAAACCTGGAGTCAGCGATTTGAATCAGCGTTACATCCAGCAATTGCTTGCTTCAATGCCAGTATCCCCTTTGACATAGAACTGATTGAGTATGACATTACTGGTTCTGTGGCTCATGCCAAGATGCTTGCCCATACTGGCATTATTTCTGAGTCGGAAGCTCAGCAGCTAGTAGCTGGCTTAGAACAAATCCGCTCAGAATACCACCAAGGAAAATTTAACCCTGGTGTTGATGCTGAGGATGTACACTTAGCTGTAGAACGCCGCCTTACTGAACTTGTGGGTGATGTTGGCAAGAAGCTACATACAGCGCGATCGCGTAATGACCAAGTTGGTACGGATACCCGACTCTACCTCCGGGAGCAGATTGATCAGATTCGTAGCCAGTTACGTAACTTCCAAGAGGTCTTGCTCAATCTTGCCAAAGCTCATGTTGAAACCCTGATTCCTGGCTATACTCACCTGCAACGGGCTCAGCCAGTCAGTTTAGCCCATCACCTGTTAGCTTATGTGGAAATGCTAGACCGGGACTGGCAGCGTTTAGGGGAAATCCGACGGCGGGTGAATATCTCACCCCTCGGTTGTGGAGCTTTAGCAGGGACTACCTTCCCCATTGACCGACATCATACCGCCAAAACCTTGCATTTTGAAGGAATTTATGGTAATAGCCTCGATGGAGTAAGCGATCGCGACTTTGCCATTGAATTCCTCTGTGCTGCCAGTTTGATCATGGTGCATCTGAGCCGATTTTCAGAGGAAATCATTCTCTGGGCATCTCAGGAATTTGGCTTTGTTACTCTCCTGGATAGTTGTGCTACTGGTTCTAGCATCATGCCCCAAAAGAAAAATCCTGATGTTCCCGAACTGGTAAGAGGTAAGACTGGTCGTGTCTTTGGTCATCTACAAGGGTTGTTAGTTTTGATGAAAGGGCTACCTTTGGCATACAACAAAGACTTGCAAGAAGACAAAGAAGCAATGTTTGATAGCGTTAACACTATCAAAGCCTGTCTCGAAGCCATGACCATTCTCTGGCAGGAAGGGTTAGAATTTCGTAGCGAACGTTTGGCATCAGCAGTTACTGAAGATTTCTCTAACGCTACCGATGTCGCTGACTATTTAGCCTCAAAAGGAGTTCCGTTTCGGGAAGCCTACAATCTGGTGGGTAAGGTGGTCAGAAGTTGTTTGGTATCCGGGAAGTTACTGAAGGATTTGAGCCTCGAACAGTGGCAAGAGTTGCATCCAGCCTTTGCAGAGGATATTTATCAAGCCATTGCCCCGACTCAAGTCGTCGCTCGTCGGAATAGTTATGGTGGCACTGGTTTTGACCAGGTTAGGCGAGGGATTCAGGATGCATGCGATCGCCTAAATTCCAATATTGATCGCTAATTTATCTCTAATATTAGATCTTGTTAGATCTTGTCGTTCGCTAGCCAACGCCCTTCGGGCTAATCGCGTAGCGTGACCGTAGGTCAATCTTGCGCCAGTACAAAAATACTTAATTATAGGGAAGTTAGGAGCGGGAAACTTCGGATCAGAAATAAATATGTTTAGTTAGTTTTTGGAAAGATACTTTGACTTTTGTTTATTCCAATCACATCACCTTGACTTATTCTGACTCGAAGCTCCTGACTCAATACTCCTAAACTTTCTACATTGACAGCAGCAGTTAATCAACTGGGGTAGTTACTTATGGGAATATCAGGAATCAGCTGATAACTGACTCATTACATCGCACCAGTACCACCTTGGTAATTATTATCCTCATTATTTTCTGCTGTTGTTTCCTCCGACTTAGGAGGTTTGGTCCCGTACCGTCTATTTTTGGAAAAACGGCCCGTATTACGCTTGGACTTCCGAAACTTACGGGCGTAAGCTTGATTCCGCTGCGCCTTTTCCTTTTTTAGATTGCGGCGCTTTGCCATGTCTACCTCATTGATAAAAAAACAAAAACACTATCAAACCCAAGTCTTACAATAAATTCAGCTTGGTTTATTTAAGTTACCCATGTGACCCACGGGAAAGGAAAATAGTTAGTTTTCCAAACCAGACTTCTTGATTGTCCTCGAAGCCTAGTGTTTCTAGAACCCACTGCGACTACGATTTCCGCGATTGTTTTCGTTGTCGTTATTTTTTGGTCTAGCTTTGCGGACGCGCATAGAACGCCCCATCCATTGTGCACCATCTAGCTCAGAAATGGCAGAATCTTCCTCATCCGTTGTCCCCATATCAACAAAAGCGAATCCACGCCCTTGACCTGTTTCCCTATCTTTAGGAACTACTACTTTTGATACTGTACCATAATCCTGAAATACTTCCTGTAAGTTTTCAGAGGTAACCTGATAATCTAGGTTGCCAATGTATATAGTCATTAAGAGTTATCCATCTGAGCGAACAAGTTCAGATGAAGGTCGGTGAGAGGCCGAAGCACTGGTGCATATCTACCCAGGTTATGACAGCTATGCAGCAATGGAACAGGGTAGTCAGTGCGGCCAAAGGGGGTTTTCCCCATGAGCGACTGGCGTGGTATCCCCCCAATCGTGCTTTGCATCAAGACAGAGATTTAACCACAAGTGATTCGCCTATGAACCGGTCAGGTATTCCTTAGGCTCCTAGCTGTTAACTACTCAGACGTTCAATGTTGAATTGAATCACAATGGACTTTTCAATCACTGACGTTACCGAACTTGCATCCATAATGTCTATCATAGCAGTCAGTAAAACCAACACACACAATCAACAGCCCTATCATCACATGAGAAGATTATGGCAATTTGTCCAAACCGTTATTGGGATTATATTTCGACATCCTATTACCGGTACGAGCATCATTCCACTCTTGCCGGATGGGCGAATTGTGCTAGTTCGACGTCGTGACAATGGTAAGTGGGCTCTACCAGGAGGTATAGTTAACTGGGGTCAAGATATTCCAACGACTATCGAACGGGAATTATTTGAGGAAACTGGACTGGAGTTGCTCAAGATTCGCCAGTTAGTTGGGGTTTACTCAGCACCAGGAAGAGATCCCAGAGTCCATTCTATCTGTATTCTGGTAGAAGCTGATGTCACCGGAACTATGGAGGTACAGGACGTCTTGGAAATTAGTGAAGTCAAGGCGTTTGAACCGGAAGCTATCCCTAAGGGAAACCTCAGCCATGACCATGACCGTCAGTTACAGGACTATTTTGAGGGTAATATCACTGTTGCTTAATTCCCCATTCCCCACAACAGTTACCGCAGCAACTAACTACCAACCACTGACAACATTCCCCAAAAGATTAAGTAAGGATCAACAATAATCTGAGCCGCTATTGCAGGAAATTGGGATTGGAGATAAGTAACTAACTGCTCAGAGTCACCACCAGTCAGAGCAATCAGGCTCTTGGGAAACTGCCTTTGCCAATCCTCAATAAAATCCCGGATACTAGCCAATATTGTATAGACAACACCACTTGCTATTGCCTCTGATGTCTCCAGTGACCAACGCTTTGGTAACTGAGCTGGTAGTTCAATCGCAGGTAATGCTCCAGTTTTTTGTGCTAGAGACTGTAACTGTAATCCCAATCCTGGTAAGATAGCTCCTCCGATTAGCTGTAGGTTTTGGTTAGCCCCAGTAAAGGTTAGAGCAGTACCAGCATCAATAACTAAAACTGGATAACTATACCTATTACCAGCACCAAATACGGCCAAGGCGCGGTCAATGCCTAGGGTGGGATATAGTCCGCAAAGGGGTAAATCTGCCAGGGTCACTACTGTAGTATCGGAATAGTTTTGCCAGAGTGCTGTTTGGGCAGGTACTACTGAAGCGATGTAAAGGGGTAATGGCTTGGATGGGTCTGATCCCTGAGCTGCTAACTGGGTTGGGAAAATTTCCGCTGACATGACACTAGACGTCCAGTCCTTGATTAACTGCTCTACAGCTGCTGGGGTTAGATGGTTGGTATCCCAGGCTTTTTTCAGGGTGTTATCCACAAACCAAGCCCAATGTAACCGGGAATTGCCAATCACTAATCCTAAAAAGCTGTTTGCCTTAGTTGCCATATAGCAGTTCTCAATTCGGTGAGGCACAAATTACTGGGTTAATGGGAGTCGGGAGTCGGGAGTCGGGAGTCGGGAGTCGGGAGTCGGGAGTCGGGAGTCGGGAGTCGGGAGTCGGGAGTCGGGAGTCGGGAGTCGGGGAAATAATTTTGCTAGCATGCCTATTGCTAGCATGCCTATTGCCTAATCGATTAGGCAAAATCGATTAGGCAAAATCGATTCTAGATTGATGTTTTTGGGAAGACTAGTCACAGTGGGAAAAAATCCCTGTTCCGGAAGAGAAATCATCTCAAACTTCTCATCCGGTACCTGAACCTGTGATGAAGACTAGATGACTATGAGCAGTACTATGGTGACACTGACTGGCTATCAAATGACCGAGATTATCTATTCCGGTTCTAGAACCTTAGTGTATCAAGGAATTCGTGAGTCAGACCAAAAACCAGTTGTGATCAAACTGCTTAAGAGTGAATATCCCAGCTTTGGTGAACTGGTGCAGTTTCGTAATCAATATACTATTGCCAAAAACCTTGATCTACCTGGCATCGTCAAACCCTACAGTTTAAAACACTACCGCAATGGCTATGGTTTGGTGATGGAGGATTTTGGTGGTATTTCCCTCAAAACTTATTGCTCTAATCTAGAAAGCTTAAAATTAACCTCTCTAACGGAATTTTTCGACATTGCTCTTCAAATTGCATCCATCCTTGATGGACTCTATCGCAACCGAGTCATTCACAAAGATATTAAACCTGCCAACATCCTGATTAACCCGGATACTAAACAAGTAAAACTGATTGATTTTAGTATTGCTTCTCTACTGCCAAGGGAAATAATGGTGCTTCAAAGTCCCAATGTCCTGGAAGGCACTCTAGCTTACTTGTCTCCGGAACAAACTGGACGGATGAATCGGGGCATTGACTACCGCAGCGACTTCTATTCTTTGGGAGTCACCTTCTACGAACTCCTGACCGGACAGTTACCCTTCCCTAGCACAGACCCAATGGAGTTAGTTCACTGCCATATTGCCAAGCAGCCACCTTCAGTCCATAGTATTAATCCTGATATTCCGACTATTGTCTCGGACATGATTAGCAAACTGATGGCGAAAAATGCTGAAGACCGCTATCAAAGTGCTTTGGGATTGAAGTATGACCTGGAGACTTGCTTATCCCAATGGCATGAAACTGGTAGGGTTGAAACCTTTGAGTTAGGCACTCAGGATATTTGCGATCGCTTCGTGATTCCCGAGAAACTTTATGGTCGCGCCAGGGAAGTTGAGACCTTACGACGCGCTTTTGACCGGGTTGCTGGCAAGACAATAGCTCAAGAGGATTCCTCCCGAGGCAGGAGCGAAATGATGTTAGTAGCAGGGTTTTCCGGGATTGGGAAAACTGCTGTGGTCAATGAAGTCCACAAGCCGATTGTCCGACAACGGGGTTACTTCATCAAAGGGAAATTCGACCAATTTATGCGCAATATTCCCTTTTCTGCATTTGTCCAAGCTTTCCGGGACTTGATGGGACAACTGCTTACGGAAAGGGATGCACAATTACAACACTGGAAAATCAAAATTCTGTTAGCACTCGGAGAAAACGGTCAAGTCATCACTGACGTTATCCCTGAACTAGAACAAATCATTGGCAAACAGCCTCCTGTGCCAGACCTATCAGCTGGTGCAGCACAAAATCGCTTTAATCGACTGTTCCAGAAATTCATCCAAGTCTTCACTACTGCTGAGCATCCCTTAGTTATTTTCCTAGATGACTTGCAATGGGTGGATTCAGCGTCTTTGAAGTTGATGGAGTTGTTGATGAGCGAAACTGATACTCGTTATTTGCTGCTGATTGGAGCCTATCGGGATAATGAAGTCTCTCCAACCCATCCGTTGATGTTAACCTTGGATGAGATTAGCAAAACTGAAGTAAACGTTAATAGTATCACTCTAGCCCCTCTCAAACACTCTGATTTAAATAATCTGATTGCTGATACCCTCAGTTGTTCAGAAGAACTGGCACAACCTCTGACAGAATTGGTATTTCAGAAAACTAAAGGTAATCCTTTCTTTGCCACTCAATTCCTGAAATCTCTCCATGCCGAAAATCTGATTAGGTTTAATTTTGAGGTAGGTCATTGGGAGTGTGACATTGCTCAAGTAAGAGCCCTGGCTCTGAGTGATGATGTGGTAGAATTTATGGCGCTACAGTTGAGGAAGTTGCCAGCAGCGACTCAAGAGATACTTCAACTCGCTGCTTGTATTGGCAACCAATTTGATCTAGGCACCCTAGCCATTGTCTATGAAAAATCCCAAACTGAAACAGCGGCTGATCTTTGGAAAGCCTTACAAGAAGGATTACTATTACCCCAAAGCGAGATTTACAAGTTTTTCCAGACTACCGATGAATCTCAACAGAGCATTGGTGAAAGCTATCCCCAATCACGACTTCCCCATCACTCCTCCCCAGTTTACAAATTCCTCCATGACCGGGTACAGCAAGCAGCCTATGCTCTGATTGATCAAGACCATAAGCAACAAACCCACCTAAAAATTGGGCAACTCCTGTTAAGCAATACTTCTGAACAAGAACGGGAAGAGAAGATATTTGATATTGTCAATCAGCTTAATATCGGTGCTGACCTAATTATCAATCCGTCTGAGAGAGACCAACTAGCAGGATTAAATCTATTAGCTGGTAAAAAAGCCAAATCAGCGACGGCTTATGAACCGGCTGTTCGGTATTTTAATTCCGGTCTGAAACTCCTAGCTTCAGATAGTTGGGAGAGTAACTATGACTTGAGCCTAGCTCTGTCGATAGCAGCGGTTGAAGCGGAATATTTAACGGTTAATGTAGAGCAAGCTAAACAGTTATCAAAGGTAGTCCTAAAACAAGCCAATACCTTTTTAGATAAAGTCAAAGTCTATGAGCTACAGATCTTATTTTATATTAATCAAAACAAGATGACTGAAGCTATCGACTTAGGCATCAACGTTTTGAAAATGCTAGGGATAGCTATTCCCACGGAAGCCCAAGAAATTAATACTGAAGTTGATAAACTACGGAAAGAGTTACAGTTAGAGGTTGAGGAAATTGCTAATTTAGCTAACTTGCCAGAGATTACTGACCCTTATCAGCTAGCCGCTATCCGGATTTTGACCAATGCTAGTTCTGCGTCCTATATTGCTAATCCAGTCCTGTGGCCGTTAATTATTTTGACTACAGTCAAGCTTTGTATTAAATACGGTCATTCCTCCTGGGCAGCTTCAGCCTATAGTTGGTACGGTGCGCTCCTTTGTGGTGCTTACTTAGATATTGAT
>NZ_JAAHIG010000406.1:0-7601 GCF_010692305.1 Moorena sp. SIO4G3
TCTGGCTCACTTATAACCATTCCAGGGATAGTACCCTTACCTCTGACGGAAAACATTAAAATACATTAAGTTGATCATGAACTCAATAGACCAGTTATTGACTGGGTTTATACCAATAGCTTATGACTGATGCCCCTGTCTCTCATATTCGTAATTTTTCGATTATCGCCCACATTGATCATGGGAAATCGACCTTAGCTGATCGCCTACTGCAAGCTACTGGTACCGTAAGCGACCGCCAGATGAAAGAACAGTTCCTGGACAATATGGATTTGGAACGGGAGCGGGGAATTACGATTAAGCTCCAAGCGGCTCGGATGAACTATACTGCTAGCGATGGTCACGAGTACGTTCTCAATTTAATTGACACTCCCGGTCATGTGGATTTCTCCTATGAAGTGTCGCGCTCACTAGTGGCTTGTGAAGGAGCACTGTTGGTAGTCGATGCATCCCAGGGTGTAGAGGCTCAAACTCTAGCAAATGTTTACCTAGCCCTTGAACACGATCTAGAAATTATTCCCGTTCTAAATAAAATAGACTTGCCTGGAGCTGAACCGGAAAGGGTGAGTACCGAAATCGAAGATATCATTGGTCTTGATTGTAGCCAAGCAATTCGAGCATCAGCCAAGGAAGGTATCGGTATCGACGAAATCCTGGAATCCATTGTACATCTAATTCCACCTCCAATCGATACCGTAGAGCAACCCCTAAGGGCGTTGATTTTTGACAGTTACTATGATGCTTATCGTGGCGTAATCGTTTATTTTAGAGTGGTCGATGGCACTCTAAAAAAAGGCGATCGCATTCGCTTGATGGCATCTCGCAAGGAGTACGAAATTGATGAGCTAGGGGTGCTTTCCCCTAACCAAGTCCAAGTGGATGAACTCCACGCGGGTGAAGTTGGTTACCTAGCTGCTGCCATTAAGGCGGTAGCCGATGCCCGTGTTGGTGACACCATTACTTTAGCAAAAGCAGCAGCTATTGACCCTTTACCAGGATACACGGAAGCCAAACCCATGGTTTTTTGTGGCTTGTTTCCCACGGATGCTGACCAGTATAAGGATTTAAAGGAAGCATTAGATAAGCTCAAGCTCAATGATGCTGCCCTGAACTACGAACCAGAAACTTCCTCTGCCATGGGATTTGGCTTCCGCTGTGGTTTCTTAGGCTTGCTGCACATGGAAATTGTTCAAGAGCGCCTGGAAAGGGAATATGATTTGGAGCTAATCACCACTGCCCCTTCAGTGGTGTATCAAGTGACCACCAATCAGGGAGAAGTCCTTGAAATTGATAATCCGAGTACCCTGCCATCCCCCCAAGAACGGGAAAAAATTGCCGAACCCTATGTCCGGGTAGAAATGATTACTCCAGAAACCTATGTTGGGACTCTGATGGAACTCTGTCAAAGCCGCCGTGGGGATTTTAAGGATATGACTTATCTTGCCCAAGGACGGACTACTTTAATTTATGAATTACCCCTAGCAGAAGTGGTTACTGACTTTTTTGATCAAATGAAGTCTCGCTCTCGGGGTTATGCCAGTATGGAGTACCAGCTCATTGGTTACCGAGATAATCCCTTAGTCAAGCTGGATCTACTGATTAATGCGGAACCTGTGGACTCCCTGGCCGTAATTGTTCACCGAGACAAAGCTTACTATGTGGGTCGGACCTTGGTGGAGAAACTTAAGGAACTTATTCCCCGCCACCAATTTAAAATTCCTCTTCAAGCCGCTATTGGTAGTCGAGTCATTGCTAGTGAACATATTCCGGCTTTGAGAAAAGATGTATTGGCTAAATGCTACGGTGGTGACATTTCCCGGAAGAAAAAACTTCTCCAAAAGCAGGCAAAAGGGAAAAAGCGGATGAAGGCTGTAGGCACTGTTGATGTTCCCCAGGAAGCGTTTATGGCAGTATTACGTCTTGACCAAGGTTAGAGGGGTGATTGAGTCATTAAACGTCCAGAGCTGAAAGCCGAGTACTAATCTCGTAATGCTTAGTACCAACCTAGTAATACCAACTAGCGTAATTTTCAACCAGTCAGCCAAGAAAATTTGATGATAACCTTCGGTAATTACTGAATCGGTTTTCAAGGTAGGTGAACAACTATATGGGGAGATATATATCCGGAATTTTTGCCATCAATTAAAAAAAAAATTGTCTAACTGGACACAGTTAAACTCAGAGGTTAGTTTAGGATTGATTTCACATGATAAAAGTTCAGTGGCATGAGAATCCTAGTTACTGGTGGGGCTGGTTTTATCGGCTCCCATCTAATTGATCGTTTGATGGCAGAAGGTCATGAAGTTATTTGTCTGGATAACTTCTATACTGGCCACAAACGGAATATCCTCAAATGGCTGTCACACCCCTACTTTGAGTTGGTCCGTCACGACATCACTGAACCGATTCGGTTAGAAGTTGATCAAATATACCACCTTGCTTGTCCAGCATCCCCAGTTCACTACCAGTACAATCCCGTCAAGACTATCAAAACCAATGTCATGGGTACCCTATACATGCTAGGGTTAGCCAAACGGGTGAAGGCGAGATTCTTATTAGCATCCACGTCTGAGGTATATGGGGATCCTGACGTCCATCCCCAGTCAGAAGATTATCGGGGTAATGTCAATCCCATTGGGATCCGCAGTTGTTACGATGAAGGGAAGCGAGTGGCAGAAACCCTCGCATTTGACTACCATCGACAAAATGGTGTAGACATTCGTGTAGCTCGCATTTTTAACACCTACGGTCCTCGAATGCTGGAAAATGATGGGCGAGTCGTTAGCAATTTTGTGGTGCAAGCTCTGAAGGGGGAACCCTTAACGGTTTATGGGGATGGTTCACAGACCCGAAGTTTCTGCTATGTCTCCGACTTAGTAGAAGGACTAATTCGACTTATGAATAATGACCATACCGGACCGATTAATCTCGGAAATCCTGGAGAATACACTATATTAGAACTCGCTCAGGCAATTCAGAAAATGGTGAATCCTGATACAGAAATTATCTTTAAGCCTCTACCTCAGGATGACCCCCGACGTCGTCAACCAGACATTAGTAAAGCTAAAACTTTACTAGGTTGGGAACCTACTATTCCTTTGTCAGAAGGGTTAGATTTGACAGTATCCGATTTCCGTAAGCGTTTAACTCCTCAAGAGTAAAACAATCAGATTTAATTAAATCAATCAACCTCGGGTCAGGGTGCCAATACTATCTTTGGCTCCAACCGTGAGACTTACCTAACCTTTACTAACCATTGAAGTTTATATTAATTGAGGCATAGGTCCATGCGCGTTTGTGTAATTGGTACAGGATATGTGGGCTTAGTAACTGGCGCTTGCTTAGCCCATATCGGTCATCATGTAATCTGTGTAGACAACAACGAAGAAAAAGTTAAGTTGATGAAGTCTGGACAGTCCCCTATCTATGAACCAGGACTGTCGGAAATAATGCAGGAGTCAGCTAATGCAGGTAGACTTGAGTTTACCACAGATTTGGCGGCTGGGGTAGAGCATGGGGAAATTTTATTCATTGCAGTGGGAACTCCCCCCCTACCTACCGGAGAAAGTGACACTCGTTATGTGGAAGCAGTTGCCAGAGGGATTGGCTCCCATCTCAAGGATGGTTACAAAGTAATTGTCAACAAATCAACGGTACCCATCGGTTCTGGAGATTGGGTACGCATGATTGTCCTAGATGGGGTAGCTGAACGCCAGAAATCTTTGGTAACTGCAGGAGGGCAAGCTGAAACTGAAGCAGCAGAAGACATTACAGCGGATTTTGATGTGGTCAGTAATCCAGAGTTTCTCCGAGAAGGGTCAGCAGTTTACGATACCTTTAATCCAGACCGTATTGTCCTAGGAGGCAATAGCGAACAAGCGATCGCAATGATGAAGGAACTGTATCAACCAATTGTCGAACGCCAGTTTGCCGAAGACAAATCCCTTCCCCCAGTTTCTGTACTAGCTACAGACCTCAGCTCAGCTGAAATGATTAAATATGCGGCTAATGCCTTTTTGGCTACTAAAATTAGCTTTATTAATGAAATTGCCAATATTTGCGATCGCGTCGGTGCTGATGTTACCCAAGTTGCTCAAGGAATTGGTTTAGATTCCCGGATTGGCAACAAGTTTTTACAAGCAGGAATTGGCTGGGGTGGTTCTTGCTTCCCCAAAGATGTCTTAGCACTACTCCATACCGCTGAAGATTACGGTTATGAAGCAGATTTGCTTAAAGCCACTGTCAGTGTCAACAAACGCCAACGTCTACTTGCGGTTGAAAAACTCCAGAAAGAGCTGAAAATCCTCAAGGGTAAAACAGTGGGTCTGTTGGGTTTGACCTTTAAGCCCAATACTGATGATATGCGGGATGCTCCTGCTCTAAATCTGGTGGAAGAACTAAACCGACTCGGAGCCAAGGTCAAAGCCTATGACCCAATTATTTCCCAAACTGGCATGCGTCATGGTCTATCTAACGTGATTGTCGAAACCGATCCAGAACGGTTGGCTGATAGCTGTGATGCTTTAGTGTTAGTTACAGATTGGGATCAGTTCCAGAAGCTGGACTATGGTAAAATGGCCCAGCTGATGAACCATCCGGTGATCATTGATGGCCGCAACTTCCTAGATCGGAACCAGCTAGAACGTGCTGGTTTCTCGTATTTGGGAATTGGTCGTTGAACTATATCCCCTGATCTTGGACCGAGGATTGATTGTCAACCTAAAGTTGTCAGAGCAGCTGATTAACTTTAGGTTGACAACTTTAGGTTTAAAACTTCCCGACAAATCTCTGACTTGGGACAATCAAGTTGTGTTGTTACTTCCTGCTCCAGGGATCAGGACTTTCTTGGAGCGCTTTGATCACGAAATTAGCGGCATTTTTTAGGCACCTCGCAGTTAGGTCGTTAAAAATTGGGATAAAACGGGATTTAATTACACAAGACGGACATTGACAATTTAATAGCGCTAGAGTATACTAAAAGTACAGGATACAGGAAACCAAGGATGCCCAAGAAAGTAGGCGCAATAAAGAAGATATCCACTCAGATCGTCCCTGTTGTGGGGATGAGTAAGTCGGTTGAGCTTGAGTTGCTGTCTACGATCAAAAAGCTTGGTATCGTCCGCTCTGAGTCTTACAACAAGCTGGGCAGCATTAGCCATTGGGGGATTGATTGGAAAAAAGCCTACCCAGAAGTTAGGAGTTTTAGGACTCCTGAATCTTTGGGACTGCCCTCTAAGTTAATGGAGTGGACTGAAGCGCGATACAGCAAAAGCCATCACAGCGAGCCAGGCGGCTTGTACTGAAGCGGTAATAAAAAAGGTCTACAAAAGGTTTCCTGGAAAGGATAACCAAAAGATAAGAAAGGAACTTTGCAAACAACTAAAGACCTTAGCCTTCCTGGATAGTCCACTCCTGCACAGGCTTGTCAGAAAGGAGTTTCAGAGAGGGCATTCTTGGGTTAAAAATCAAATAGTATACCAACAAGGAGGGTACAAATGCAAAAGACTCTCCCGCAACACTTATCAGCTAGAACTAGCTGGACTAAGGAGAGGAAAGAGAAACATAATAGTTGTTAGATCTAATCGCCAAATAAGTGGGCAGATTAGATTGATCCACAATCAACTCCTGCAAAGATTTGAAATTCACTTCTTGGTAGATTACGGTACCGTAGCCATCCCTGCTGATCGCCGTTCTATAGGAGTAGACAAAGGGTACACAGAGGCTTTCTATGATTCAGATGGTCAGGCGCACGGAAAAAACTTGGGCAAAGTGGCTACCAATAAATCCGTTCGCGTAGCGTGGCCTTTTGGCCATCGTATATGTTCCAAAAACCGCAACAGAGGAAAGCTTTGGGCACTTCATAGAAAACTCGAAAAAATCAACCCAGCTAAGTCTGCTCGAATACTCAAAAATAACCTGAGTAGAAAAACCGAAAATCGCCGATACAGAAAAAATCAATCAGAACTCACGGCCATAATAGGAGCCGCATCTAAGTCTCTTTTTGATGGGGAATCATTAAAAGTATTTGCTGTTCGCGAAGCGTGGCCTACGGCCTCAGATTTAACACAGCCGATTAGAAATAAACGTCAGTCTAAGACCATGTCCCTCAAGCTTAACAGTTGGATGAAGGGAAAAATGCGGGACTCCTTGCAGAAATGGGCGAATTGGACTGGCTCGGTTGTCACAGAAATTCAGCCAAGTTACACGTCGCAAGTTGACTCCGTGACCGGAACCCTATTAGGGAAAAGGAGCGGGGACAGCTTTACCAGATTTGATGGGGTCGTGTTGCAGGCTGATCACAATGCTGCCAAAAACATCCTTGTTCGTGGTACAGACAAGGAGATTTCCCGGTATATGAATAAAACTGAGGTTCAGGCAGTGTTGCTGCGCCGTACCGCGCGTTTCTTGAAAGGTATGGGACTAAGTTTAGCTGACGCAGTCGAGCTGGGATGGCTTGACTCTAAGCATAGCCAAACTCGGGCTTTTAAGGAACTCCTTACCGGGATGTAAGGAACATCTAGATAGATGAATGGCAGGCTTGACTCCAATTGCCGTACGACCATTCCTCACTCAGACCACAATAAAATGCACCTTGACCCGTGGTACCGGGTTTATCCCGATTAATCCTGGTTCAAGAGTATCCCATAAGTGAAATCCTGTACTAGAATAACTGAGGGGTCAGACCCCTCAGTTTTTTTTGTCAATACTAGCTAAATACCCAAACCCCATCCCCAAAGGTAAAAATCGTAGTTGTTGGGATTTGCAAACAACTTTGTGTTAAGACTATTGTTGGTGTTGAACAAGAACAAAACCCCAATCAGCACCCAGCAAGGTTGGTACGGGGGCATCAAGCATCTAAATTGAGTGAACTGACCAGTAATTGCCATTAACATTGGCTAGGTGATCGGCAAGTGTTAAAGTCCTACCAAGAAATCGGCACTACCCCAACAGGGTAGGTCAGGTAACTGATTTGCTGGTCAACTATGGGGGGATTAAATATCTGTGTTGATGGTTTAATGGCTTCATGGATGCCAACAACCATTGACTATCAGCAAACCTGATCAGTAACCTAAGCGTGATCTAGTTGGCGACAAATCGAGCTAAGCACTAAACTCTAGTAATGGTAATTTTGGTGATAGTTTTGGCTTAGATCACTAACAGTCCTTGTAAATCCTAGGTATCTGAGCTAATTTTGGTTCAGTTTTCAACAAATCTGAGCCAAAATAATCTAGAACTGGGTGTGCCCTAAAATTGTGACCATAACTGGTCGTCAGGCAAGATCAATGAGAGTGGAGGTAGTATGAGTCGCCAAAAACCAAGCCCTTTCCTAGAGCGGCGACAGGGTTTACAGAAAGGATTGATTAGGCAAAAAACCCCGACAATCCATCAAACAACTAGTCAATGTCTGAGATGGATAGTCAAGAATGTCCTTCTATGGATGCAACTGCTTAGTACTGGGTCATTCGCCGTAGTCTGGATGCTGTCCTTGAGTGCCATTGAACCAGCTCAGGCAACTGCTATATATAAACATACTAAGTTCTTAGAGCAGCTCCGGACAAATCAGAGCAATGATTCAGGTCAATCCGTTAGTGAGGAAAGTG
>NZ_JAAHIG010000407.1:0-7594 GCF_010692305.1 Moorena sp. SIO4G3
TAGCAGGGAGCAGGGAGCAGGGAGCAGGGAGCAGGGAGCAGGGAGCAGAAGATGTCTTAAGCTTTACTTCCACTGCTATATTGTTTTGTTAAGTTTTAGTAATAATAGCTAGCTTTTGATCACAATAAAATTCAATTGATTTAATGTCTTCAATAAAATTCATAATTTCATTTCGGAATAAATAGTTATTTGATAACACCCCAGAGCCATTCTTAATATTTTTCAAATGCACCAATAATTCGATAGTTTTAGGCAGATCTGGAAGTTTATCTTCGTAACTTGGACTTTGCCAATGTAAGTCCTCAATAATGTAAATACCATTTGGTTTCAAGGAAGGAAATAACAGAGCAAAAGCTTGTTGTTGATGAAAAGAAGCGTGTGATGCGTCATCCAAGATCACATCGTAAACAACTAAATTTTGCTTGCCTTCAAGCTGAGCTGTCACCTTCACCAAATTGGTAATATCATTTTGGCAACTTAAATCACCCTTGACAAATTTAAAGTTTCTAACTTCTGATTCTAAATGACTAAAATCATTAATATCAAAACCATAAACATGCCCATTCTCAAAATAGTCTGTCCACAGGCGAATTGATGGCATGTCAGTTGGTATTCGACTTAACAAGTGATCACCGAACTCGGGACCACCAATACATAATCCAATTTCTAAGAAGGTGATAGGTTTAGATTTGAGGGGCCAAAACAACGTTTCATATATGAGCGTGTAGCCATGTTTATCGAAATACTCAGTTCCTTTATCCGATTGGTATTTATTGGCAAGCTCAGTTAGGTTGAATGATTTCATTTAGATTTTCAATCGATAGTTTGTCAAGTTCACTGACTAAATATACCTGTTGGCTTTATACGGATTTTGCTGAACACTATTGTATAGGGCGTAGCGCTATATCGTTATAAGGCTTAGGAGCAGGGTAAGCGCAAGAATCAATAAGCTGTGGCTTATTGAGAAAAAACCTAGGTTATTCTCAACAATTTAACTCTATTGCGAGTACAGTTATACGAGATTATAGGGGTTTCAAACCACGATCAACCGATATCCAACCAATGCACATTATGATCCATTTTTTCTTGCGCTTACCCTGGGCTTAGGAGAATAAAGGGTATAATACTCATAAAATGACGCCTTTGGAGATATAATTTTAATTTTTTTATTTATTAAATAATTAATTACTTGCTTGCTAACTTTTTTTAAACCTGAAAAATTGGTATTAATTACCATTGCCAATGATGTCTTTTTATGCCAACATGTCCCTTAATTAAGGATGCCCCAGATGAAGCTAGGAGTTTTCGTCTTCTTTTTGGTGTCATGTAGAGCATTTTATTAATTTTCCAAATCTGGAGAAAATTCATGAATTCTGGATCGATAAATCCACGCCGATAGGCATGCTGAGAAAGCTTCAGATCACCAAAGTAATTAAGCTCAAGTATTGTTGGTCCAGTCTCACAAATAGCAACATCCCAACCAGGACAAAGATAGCCTGGAAATGCCAGATGTGCTTCGAGTACAAGTTCGACTACCTTGTTCCAGTAGGGGAGCTCAAATCCAATTAGATTCCTGCCGGTTTTCGGATGTAAAGGATTTTCAATTTGATCCAGGCCAGTACCAGAGATAATCCGGAAGATTTTACCCGTTTTGATATCTACAGCCCCCAACAGATTTCCAGTTTTACCATGATCAAAATTGTCACAGTCTAAATTGCCCACATTTACTTTAAAGATTGCTTTCATTATTTGCGGGCCAGAGTCCAATAAAATGGTGTGTATTCTGATGCTCGAAATTTTCTCTGTACCAGAGATCTCAGCAATTTCAGAATGAGCAGTGAGAGGTTCCTGCAAAATCCATCCCAGGGTTCCTCCGTCATCAAGGGAGCAGCAAAAATCCCTGAGTGGTTCTGAAGAACCCGTACCAAGGTGGAGCATGTCGCCATTTAAGTGATCAGCCAAGGTATTACCGTGACCATAGGAACCTGAAGACCGCTTAAAGTAAATCGGCAATGATCCTGGCTTTCTAAGGTAGTCTTCAAGGTCTTGTGGTGTAGCAATATTTAGTAAAACACTTGGGCGACGAGACCGATAAATTGCATGAATCTCGGGTGTCGGAAAACCACTAGCACGAAACAAGAAGTACATTGTTACCTTGTCAATAGCCATAAATTTAGAGTATTCATCGACTACTATCTCTATAAGAGTAGATTGCATGCGATGTCCACAAAAGGCTGCCTTTTCGGAGAAAGTAAGGTCATTAAGGTATAGTTGAAAATCTAGATACTCGGATAGATCGAGATAAGGGTAAGAGAATCGGAGCCTCAAAGCTTCCAAGGCAATTTCTAGGATTGGGCGCTGTGAAACATTAGCAGCTTTAAAAAAACAATTAAGGTTATACATTAAGCTTTAAACAAACAATTCTCCATAAAATTAGGCTTGATTTCTGGATGATGTACCAAAATGCCAAATATTTAGCGGCGCTCTTTTGTCAGCTTGGAAATGTGCTCCCATTCCGTCTAACGGTGGGGTTTACCTGCGCACCCAAGTCTGACAAATGTGTCCGGACGCCTTGAAATACCAAGCGTCAGGTGCAGCCAGGTGTGTACGATTCGTTCATCCTAAATTAGGCTATTATGACTTAGGGAAAAATTGCAAGGACTCGCACCTTGTAACTGAATAACTGTAATAGTGAAAGTCCCTCTGCCCTAGTGCTGGTGTGACAGGATTACCGCTACAAAGCGCGAATAGTTGCCAATCCGTAAAGCGGGGTAAAACGGTGGTAACTGGGAGCCTAACTGGGAATTCCTATAATAATCTCCAGCTTCTACATGCCCATTGTCACCCTTTTAACATGGCTAGGGATGGCCGCGCTTTTGTTGGACTTTGTCCTTCAAACCAACCTACGAATTGGCTTGATCATACCAAATTATTGAGTTATAAATTTAATTCCAGTTGTAATAGCGTATTATTAGTAAATAAATTCATTGGTTGGCCTAAACACTGTGCTTGGTAAACTGCTTGAATAAAACAGGCAACTCGATAGGCGAATTGTACAGGAACAGCGTTGCCAATCTGCTGGTGGACATGACGTTTATTTCCTCCATGAAATACCCATGAGTCTGGGAAAGTTTGAAGTCGGGCATATTCACGATTAGTAAAGCGTCGAAGACGGCTTGCACTGATACGCCAGAGCTTTAAGCTAATATTTGGATTCCTGACAAATTGCCCATTGACGCGATCTTTTTCCTTTCTTTCTGCCACCACATTTCCCTGAGCCCACCCCCAAATAGTTCCAGTATCAATAGCAGGAAATGGGGCATCCAAAGATCTTATTGGGTGTCCGTCAGATCCAGTTCGAGAGAATCTACATGGTACAGGGGTCTCAGTAGGATCAAATGCCTTTCCAGTCTCCTCATGAACACGGCTTTTGAAGCCCCATTCAGGACAATGATTAGGAAGGGAAATAAATGGATTGACAGCCAGATCAGCTAAATATGCTGATGCTGGTGTATCATGCTCTGGCGTGGGCCAGTGAAAAGCTGAGGGAAATCGGTCGAAGCTGGCAATAAAAATAAATCTTCTTCTCGTTTGAGGCACTCCAAAACCAGATACTCTGAAGACATTATATTTTATGTAGTATCCAAGACTCTTGAAATGCTCTGAAATTACCTCAATAAAAGGCTTTCCACTTTTTGGTTCTTTCATTGTCCTGAGATTTAGAACATTCTCAATTACGATAAAGCGAGGCTTCTTGATCTTTGCCATTCGGACAACTTCTTGAAACAGAAAATTCCTCTCGTCATTTTCCTTTCGATTCCCGCCCAGTGAAAAGCCCTGACATGGAACGCCTGCTAAAATTACATCACTATCAGGTAAATCTCTTTCTGATAGTTCTCGAATATCAGCTTCTTTAACATCCCATTCAGGTCGATTATTACGGAGTGTTTTAACGCTCCATGTATCAATATCTATGGAGTATAGATGTTTAAAACCAGCCATTTCAAAGCCGAGATCTAAGCCCCCTGCACCAGAAAAAAGACTTGTGAATGAAAGTTCCATGTTAACAGTTCTGCAAGACCATCTACCGAGACTCAGCAAAGTCTAACGGTTAAGGTCAGCGGCGCGAAACCCACTCTCAGAACAAACCACCTCAAAACTCAAGCCATCCGATATTACCACATGAGGCAGAAAAACCAAACCTCAGATTTCCAATCGAAGATCAGTGCTCACAATTACTCAGAAATGGCCTGCATCTACGTCCTGGATGAACTGGATCAGACCTTGGAAATATACTTGCTGGTCATCGTAGAGTGCTAGGTGGCTACCATTTGAGCAGTGGAGGTAACGGCCATTCTGCATCGCGACCGCCATCCATTCCATGTATTCAGGATCCATCGTATCGTATTGGGCACCAATAACCAGACTTGGCACTTCGATTTGCCCTAGGTCACCAGAACGATCCCAATCTATGAGTTTGCCTTTAAGACCCAGCTCGGATGGTCCTTGCATCGGGACATAGATATCCGGATTTAGGTGCTTAAAACTACGGTTCAATGGATCCGGCCAATCTTCCGATGGCATACGCAGGACATGTTGACACTCCCCGCCCTGGAAGGATGAGGATTCTTGCTTCAACGGGGTGACTTGTTTAACCAGGCCGGAGCCAGGAAAAATAGAGGTCTCCTCTCCACAAGCGTATTTGGTCTATGACCTAGGTTTCGGTGTGCCCCACCGTACCTTTTCAACATCTATGTCTTGATGCAGTCGCTCATGGGGGAAACCCCCAAGACCGCGCTGCATCGCTTTAACTAGATACTTTTTTATCTAAATTTTTCATAGACATTTAAGTCGTTAGACCAAATTACGCAATATGTATCTCTTACATATTTTTTACGTTGCCTACTTATGTTTAGACAGTATCTAGCTACTACAGTCTATTGATTATACTTTTAGTGTAGCACACAAGGTGCCAACTTTCAATCCCATTGTCTCTTAGAATTGCCGTCGAACGAAGGACGGGGTGCGATTACCCATTTTTTTGGTAACTGTCGAATGCCTCTAGGTATTCATGGGTCATACCCGGCCCGCCATGGAGGAGCAGTACCTTCATCGTCGGATGATTGCCAATTCGCTTGGTCCAGACCTGGAAGGTTCCCTTCGATGTGTCGATGGGTATCATCTTCACACCGCCACTTAACAGGTCGTCGCGACCAGTATAGTTCAAGTACTCGGTGGGAAAACTATGTTTGCTCTGCATGTGACCTTCATCGGAATCTTAGGTTAATTAGGCACCACAAGAATGCCGTCGCCCTCAAAACCGCTATTTTAAGGCTTCAATAGTAATTAGTCCACCTTCAATAGCTTCAATTTGCACTTTAAACCCATATAGTAAACTCATTCCAATCAGCGGTTCTGCTTCTGATTCCGCTACATCAATCACTTGATTTTTACCATCCCAGATCACTGTTGCACGATACATTTCAAAGATAACTTCACTACCATCACCTAATGTTCCAATGTCACGAAAAATCCAGGGTAAACCAAGAGACGAGATTGTGGAAGGTGGAAGAGACAGAAAGCCTGTGAAGCCTGTATCAATTACGGCCTCAACCATCTGTTTGGGACTATTGGCATGACTCACTACAATCGGAATGATAGCTTCACAATTTTGGTTGACAAAGCCTTGCATCATACCAATTTCTTCAAGCTCCGAGAACCAAAACGATAAACTGCACGATGTCCGATCCGAATTACCCAAGGTTGGGCATCAGGGTATCGCTCATAGAGTTGATCAGTGGCCGCGATCGGAGTATCGGCAAGTTCAAAAGCTCCCGTTTCAATGTCGATCGCTACGATTTTTCCATAATTGCCTTTTTCAACCAAAGGACGTACTTGAATCTCATAAATATGATTGCCTCGTTGGGCGAATTCTTCTTTGCTATAGCGGGGCTGCCGAAGCACCATTCCTTTGACCTCTTTTCAAGATCAGCGTCTATGGTGATTATAGCTTGGAAGCTGGTAGACGTAATTTTGATAGTTATTCGCTGATCATCCCTTTGGATTTTTTCTAGTTTGCTTAGTCTTCAGGCAACTCCGAACCAAATACTGAAATCGCCTGTGCCCCATGGATCGGGCACAGGCGACGGAGGTCAGAAAAAAACCCTAAGAGCGATTAGAAACTGACAGCCATCCAACCTATGGTTTCTTTTGTATGTCCTCCATCTGACAGAGCCTGCCTTGGACCACCCCGAACTAATTCGTTCATTTTGAACTTAAAGCCCTTCGTGGTTACATCTGCGATCCTGACACCAGGGGTATCTGCTCCATTAAAGGTTTGAACCATTGGAATCACGATCACATTTGAGCCTTCCCGAAATGGCTCTGCGAACAACACTTGTTTAAATGTGCTTGTGTCTTTATTTGCTGTTACCACTGGGCCTGGTGAACACAGCTCAATAATGCCTGCTTGAATCGACGCATGAGCTGGGGTAGCAATAAGTACCAGTGCCGCCATCAAAGACATCAAAAATATCGCAACTCGCTTCATAATTTCCTCCTTAAAATGTGAAATGAGAAAAGCGAAAGAAGTCTTTTAGAGTTAACCTTTCTAAAACTATGCTGAGCAGAACTGACACTGCCCATGTAATTTTGGCATATTTTATGAAAAAAAAAGCGCAGAAATTGTTAAGTTATTGTTGCGTAATTACTGTACACTTTAGCAATTTATGAATAATCATTAAGCTACTTTAAGATATCAGTGCCCTGTGAAAATCTGTCCCTACTCGCGAGGTCCGAGCAATCAAGAAAGTTACAATATTCACGCAGGCAGGATGCCCACCCCACTCATATTCATTCCGACCCTCAGCAATGCCAAGATGATTGCCTCGTTGAGCGAATTCTTCTTTGGTATAGCGGGGCTGCCTAAGCACTATTCGTTCCAGATAGATGTTTGACCAATAGTAAACACAACTTCACTTGCTCAAGTCTTCTTCGCTTAGATTAGCATCCCTCATGAGCTTACTTAAAATTCCAGTCGTTGACACTCCCCGCTCTAAAGAGACGGGGATTCTTCACTCAATGACTCGGCGTGGCTGTTCCTGACCGGAATCAAGAACAGTAGAGGCCAAATCTCCTGAAGCGTATCGGCGAAGCCGACGCTACGCGAACGGATTAATAATCCAAGTTCCGACGTGCCCCGTCGTACTTATGGCTCGATTTCGGATATTAATGGCGGCGTTATGGTCTCTATCAAGTTCGCACCCACATTCACAGACATGAGTCCTAGTAGATAGCGATTTCTTGACAGTTTCACCGCATTCAGAGCAATTCTGGCTAGTGTAGGCAGGATTGACAGCAACAGTCATCCTGCCAAATTTAGCTCCAAAGTGCTCTAACCATTTCCTGAATTGATACCAACCAGCGTCATTGATGGACTTAGCGAGACAGTGATTTTTTACCAGATTCTTATTAAACTAAGCCAGTGAGTCACCTCACTGACTCGTCTTCAAAACCGGACGTGAGAGTTTCCCCTCATCCGGCTCCTCGTGATAGGAACCATTTTTTCATTGGTACCTCTTTACACTAGAACGGG
>NZ_JAAHIG010000408.1:0-7579 GCF_010692305.1 Moorena sp. SIO4G3
GTGTGGGGAGATGGGGAGAGGGGGAGATGGGGAGATGGGGAGATGGGGAGATGGGGAGATGGGGAGATGGGGAGATGGGGAGATGGGGAGATGGGGAGATGGGGAGATGGGGAGATGGGGAGGTGGGGAGATGGGGAGATGAGATGATCAGGTAATCAGGTAATGGGGTGATTAATGTGTAGCAATAGTGTTTGAAGTTTGAATAAGGTCTTGAAATAGTAGCAAATTTAATTATTAGTTTTTTAGATAACAGTATGGATAGTAAAATTATTGAGTTTTTAAGCCCGTTATGGGGAGAAACCCTAAAGCAATTACGTCATGATATCTATCATATAGCCGACTATTTTACTCTAGAGTCTAGACGAAATCAAGGGATACCGGAAGCAATTGTAATAGCCGATGGGGATAAAATTTTCTTCGTTGCTTATTTACTGCGCAAATGTGATGACATTTGCGATCAAGACTCAGGGGATTTATTTGATGTGGTCTCTCCCTATGGTTATCCAGGAATTTTATTAAGTGAGGCAGCTGCTAGCACACCAGGGTTTGCTAATGCAGCAATGGCTGAATTCAAACGTGTGTTATCTGTCAAGGGAGTATGTTCAGCTTTCTTGCGACTTCATCCCATACTTAATCATAATATTAATGAATTATTTAACCCTAACCCGTTTACCTTCAATGGCGAGACAATCTCCATTGATTTAACACTCCCTGAGTCTAAACTCTGGAGTCATACCCGCAAAGATCATCGCAATAAGATTAATAAGTGTAAGCGTGCTGGGATGACAGCCAGAATGGTTCCATTTAAAGACTACATTCAGGAATTTATTGAAGTCTATCAAGAGACTATGGATCGGGTAGGTGCTTCAGGGTTTTATTATTTTAACTATGATTACTTTGTCGGACTATTAGAGACACTAGGAGAGCAACTTCACCTCTGTATCGTTGAACTGGATAATCAAATCATATCCGCTGGTATTTACACAGAATGCTGTGGCATCGTTCAAGCTGTACTGGGTGGAACTAAAACCCAGTTTTTCAAACAATCTCCAAGTGTTTTAGAAACAGATTTTGTCCGACTCTGGGCTAAAGAACGCGGCAATGAATTTTTGCACCTTGGCGGTGGTGTAGGAGGCGCAAAAGATAGTCTCTACAATTTCAAAGCGGGTTTCTCCAAGCAAAGACACACCTTCCTGACACTACGTTTAATTACTGATCAAGAAAAGTATCGTTATCTCGTTGATTTACGAGCCAAAGCATTAAACACTGACCCAGAAAAACTCCTCCACTCCAAATTCTTCCCCGCCTATCGTTGTAATCATTAAGCTGTTCAGCATTTAGATTGGCATATTTAAATTGCTAAAAGGGAACAGGGAACAGGGAACAGGGAACAGGGAACAGGGAAAAAATATTGTGAACCTCATAGTTATGAAAAACCCTTTAGTTAGGAAGCAACTTCAGCTAATTAATAGTTAAAACTTAAACCTTAAACCTACCCTTCACCGAACGCAAAAGGCGAACAACCTTTAACATTTAAAATGTTTTTTCCTTAACCCTTTACCCTGAAACATTCTAAATTATACATTCTAAATTCTAAATTCTGCATTCTAAATTCATCATTTTCCTATGAATAAACCAATTCTTTTGTCTACACCCCACATGGGTGATCAGGAACTGGAATTTGTTAAAGAAGCCTTTGAAACAAATTGGATTGCACCAGTGGGTCCCCATGTGGATGCCTTTGAGCAAGAATTTTGCCAAGTTGTGGGTACTCGCCATGCCGCTGCTGTTAGTTCTGGCACAGCAGCCTTGCATCTAGCGCTACGGCTAGTTGGGGTTAAATCAGGGGATGAAGTCTTTTGCTCTACCCTTACCTTTATCGCTACTGCTAGCGCAATTACTTATTTGGGAGCCAAGCCAGTTTTCATCGACTGCGATCGCACTAGCTGGAATATGGATCCCGAGTTACTGCGGCAAGCTCTAGATTGGCGGGCTCGACTGGGTAAATTACCTAAAGCCTTGGTTTTAGTTCATCTGTATGGTCAAAGTGCTGATATTGATCCGATTTTAGAGGTTTGCGATCGCTACGAGATTCCCGTGATTGAAGACGCTGCTGAAGCCTTAGGTGCCACCTACAAAGGTCGCTCTCCGGGAACCTTTGGGGAAATTGGTATTTACTCCTTCAATGGCAATAAAATTATTACTACCTCTGGTGGCGGCATGTTGGTTTCAAACCATCCTGATTTTGTCAGCAAAGCTCGTTTTCTGGCAACCCAAGCCCGAGACCCAGCCCCCCATTACCAGCACTCACACATTGGCTACAACTATCGCCTCAGCAATATTTTAGCTGGAGTTGGTCGTGGTCAATTGCGGGTTTTGAATCAAAGAGTAGCAGCGAGACGGCGTAACTTCGAGATTTACCAGGAAGCCTTGGCAGAGCTGCCAGGAATAGAATTTATGCCAGAAGCCCCCTATGGACGAGCCACGCGCTGGTTAACTTGCCTCACCATTAACCCTGATGCCTTTGGAGCAGATCGAGAGCAGGTTCGCCTGGCTTTGGCCGCAAAGCAAATTGAAACCCGTCCTGTATGGAAACCATTACATTTGCAACCTGTATTTGCTGAGTGTCACTCTATTGGTGGTGCGATCGCAGAAGATTTATTTGAGCATGGTCTTTGCCTACCTTCTGGCTCCAATCTAACCACTGAAGACCTAGAGCGGGTGATTGAAGGGATTAAAGCAACCTCTCGTTGTCCAGTACACAACTAATATCAAGTCTGGTTGAATACCCATAATTAATGGAGAGTGTGGGGAGATGGGGAGATGGGGAGATGGGGAGATGGGGAGATGGGGAGATGGGGAGATGGGGGAGATTTTTATTAAGGGTAATTACCTTGACATTATATAACCTTTTGATTTCAATTGTGAACATACTCCCTAATCCCTAATCCCTACTCCCTATTCCCCTTTGCTATAGATGCCCTTTTAGATAAAACGCATCTCCCCAGGTTTCCCCTTCCCAATTCGTTTCAACTCGTTTAAAATCAAATTCTCCTAAAAATTCGTCTAATTGCTCCACTCTGGCACAATTTTCGTATAATTCCTCTCGATTGATCTCAGTAATAATATAATCAATGGTTTTTAACGTTTCCTGGCTGCCTTTAAATACTTCTAGTTCATATCCTTGCACATCAATGACTATAAAATTATAATTTTCTTTATCCTCTAAGATATCGTCAAGTCTGACCATATCCACAATTTCCTCACTGTCAAAAACAATTTGAGGATATTGTTCTAAATGTTTCTTGGGTTTTAAGATCGATGATGACATTCCCTGATTCGCCCTTTCCACATACATTTTTATTTTTTTGTTTTCATTTCCTAAGGCTTTATGAAACAATCTAGTATTACTAGTAGTATTTACGACATGACCTTGAAGAATTTCAAAATTATGGGAGAGGGGTTCAAAGAAAACTAAGTTAGGGATCTGATAGTTTTGATAAATTTCATACTCCTGTCCATAATGAGCGCCAATATGAATGAGTCCCTTAATTTGTAGCTGATATTTCTGGAAGATTTTTTCAAAATCTAGGGAAATATTTTTAGCGCCTGCTGGTCCAATATTGCCAAACATTGTCACTACTAAAGTGTAAGGATAAGGAATATGTCACCGGATTTTTGGTCATCGGTAATCGGTAGTAGGTAATCGTTAACTACCAATTAGCAATTACCCATTGTCTTGATGCAAAGCGCGAGTGGGGGAAACCCCCGCAGGTCGGCGCTGCATCGCTACCAATCACCCAATCAGAGATTGACTCGCGACTTACGGAACAATTATAGCGTTTATCGCAGTTATGAGGTACACTATTGTTTGATACTGATTCCCTGTCTTGATGCAAAGCGCGAGTGGGGGAAACCCCCGCAGGTCGGCGCTGCATCGCTTAAAACCCTCTTTACTATTGCCTTTTGCCTTTTGCCTTTTGCCTTAAAGGGATAAACTTTGTCCTCATGAGTATGAGAACTGCTATATACCTGATACCAATGACCCTTCCGATTAAATACACCAACTACTCACCAAACCTACCTTCGATTTGCTCTTCAAAAGACTTCCTCGGTTTAGAGTCAACTCGCAACGAGTTTCCATTGTCTGATAGCTCATAAGTCAGCGGCTTGCTCCCAAGTAGCTGGATACGACCTCGCCGTGCTAACTGCTTTGGAGGATTTTCCACCATCAGCGCTTCGATCGCCTCAATACGCTGAGAAATAGTTGGGTGCGTCTTGCTCTTAAGGCCGCCTCCGGGCAGTTCTGCTAAAGTATTAAGCCCTCGCACAGACCCTTCCGGATCAAATCCAGCACGAGCCAAATACTGATAAGCTATGCGATCAGCTTCCAATTCTAGATTGTGACTCAACTTTTGTATTCGCTCCTGCCACTCCCTCAGCCGTTTTTGAGCTTCTTGTTGATTGTCCGCAGAGGAAACATCAATAGACGCTTCATGGGCACTTTCAATTAGCTCAGAGATATGACCGTCACTATGGTGTGCCATTTCATGGGCAATCACAAAAGCCAAAGCCGAAACATCCCCTGCCATCAGATCCAACAAACTTTTATCAAGGGTAATCACATAAGCTGAATGGGCGTAGGCTTTTGTAGAATATTCAGGGACAATCCTCACTCGCCAGAAACGAGTATCTATGTCGTTGGTGCGAACGATGCGGTCTACGATCCTGTAAATTACGTACAAGTCTTGTGGGAGTTCGGCTTTAGCCTTTTCATAGGCAGTGGGAAGTTGATATCCCAAGGGTTGTTTTAGAGAAATGTCGGGCGCGGTCTGATCGGTTTGTGCAGCAGCAGCGGTTTGCATTGATAAAGACAGAGGAAGCATTAGTGCCAGCACAGAAGTGACAATCCTTGCCTGTGTTTTTACGCTTGTCAACATAATTTCTCCTTGGCCCTAGCTAAGGGCGTAAACTAATCAGAGGATAGATTTCTCTCTTCATTTACTTTCTATCAAAGTAGAATTTGGCTTGGATTTCCTAGTGTGCTACTCAATAATGTGTCCTAATCAATTGATAATAACTAATTTAGACTAAACTTTGATTTTTGAACTCCAAGCCTTGTCAAAAGTAATGTGATGTCATCCAATCCTATATCAATCAAGGCTGATTCGATTCTAATCGGGTTAGTTAAAACTCTCCCTATTTTACTGAATAATTTTAATTTATTTAGCTGATTTTTTATTATTTAACAATACCCATAAGGGTACTATTTTACCGGTAGCATATAGCAAGTATTATACCCATGAGGTACAAATCTATGGGTTTTAGGGAGCAGGGAGCAGGGAGCAGGGAGCAGGAAGCAGAAAAGAGGGAAGAGGGAAAAAATAATGTGTACCTCATAAAAATGATAAACGCTATAAAAAAAAATAGCTGATAGTTTAATCCTTAGGTTTTATTATTAAATTTTTAAGGAGTTGACCATACCCATAAGGGTACTCTTTGCTCGGCGGTTTCTAGCCTAATCAGGTACAGAGTATTTTTTCTCTGTTCCCTGTTCCCTGTTCCCTGTTCCCTGTTCCCTGTTCCCTGTTCCCTGTTTCCTGTTCCCTAAAAACCTCACCAAATTAAAAACCGCTATATATTCCAACCAGTAACGCTTCCAGTCCGAATTTCGATAAGCCATCAGCAGCTATTGCCACAACCCCATCGCAACCCCAAAAAAAGCAATACCTCCTATCATTCCGAGCGGTAGCGAAATTTTAGCTCAACACTACCAGCGCGTCATGCAGGAGATACTCAAGTATCCTGTACCAGCATTCTGAATCATTAACTCAACACCCGCTGCAATTAAACAGCAGGTGTTTTTTTACAATCAACTATCTTCAGAAGGCTTTTACTTATATACTTTTTTAAGTATTTTTTTCAAATTATCCCTATCCCAAAGCTCAATTTTATTACTAGCTGCTAGTTCTTTTGCATTTTCTGTAAACTTACTATTAGTGATAACTAGTCCCAGGTTCGCCTGATAATAGCCAATTGCCCCTGTTACTTCCTGAACGGCCTTAATTCCTACGGTACTTTGTTGTATCTTGGCTTGAACAACAGCCTTTATATCCCCTTTTTTAATTACCAGATCGGCTCCATAATCCGCAGTTGCTGGAGTGCGCTTCACTTGGAAGCCCAGTTGCTTAAAGAATTTAGCCAGAAATTTTTTAAACTCCCTCCCCGTAATTTTATCAATTGCATCTAACTGTTCATCAATATCCTGTTTCGATGCACGCCTATCCTCAACCGAAGATTTACCATTCTTAACTTCTGCTTTAAGTTTACGTTTCAAATCATGAGAAACCATTAAGCCTTTAATCTCTTTACAGAGAGATGCTTTAGATTCTCCTTCTTCTTGGCGCTGTTTATATATTCCAACCAGTAACGCTTCAAGTCCGAATTTCGATAAGCCATCAGCAGCTATTCCCACAACCCCAAGAAAACCAATGCCTCCGATCATTCCGAATGGACCTAACATTGCCAAAGCCGCTGTGATCGCCGCTGCTCCAGTTAACCCCGTTGTTGCCATAGTAATCAGAAGTATCACACCAGGTAAGCCTAGTGCAGCAACCTTTCTAACCACTTCATCCATATCATTATTCCTCAATATGTTTAGTTTAGAGAATTGCTCTAATTTTCATCAGTATTCCCTCCAAACTGAGTAACGACATCAGTGGAAATAACAGTGGAAACCCATCTTATTTTGAAATACCTAAGAGACTGTTTGTTAAACTTTGCTTAAATCAGCCATGTAGGGTGGGTTAGGTGACAAGTACTTTAAAACCTCAGCTGTTAACAGAGCTGTCCCCCATAACCCAGCAATATTCAGCGAGTAATCGCTGTCTTAATATTTACTTTAGAAACAGTCTATAATTCGTAAGCATTCAGCATTCAGCATTCAGCATTCAGACCAATTAAAGTAGGGTGGGCAAAGTAATATAATCATTAATACTCACGCACAAGCAAACTGTGTCTTGATGCAGTCGCTCATGGGGGAAACCACGGCAGTTGCTCATGGGGGAGACCCCCAAGACCGCACTGCCTCCCCAAGACCGCGCTGCATCGCTTTTTGCCCACCCTACAAGCTGCTATTGGGACTTAAACAAAAATCAACCCCAAATAAAGCCCTTACTCGCTTTATAAAAGGCAAATACGTCTCGGTTTTGGGTCAACCAATTAAAGAAACGGAAAGACATGGCAGTACGAAAAGCTTCTAGAGCCTCAGGAAAAGTATTCATTCGCGTAGCGTGGCCTTTGGCCAAGGTTGATTAGCCCAGCGTCTTTGTAATCCTCCAGTTAACTTGTGCCAAAGAATAAAAGTGTAGGCACAGAATACTAGGATAAAATGGCGAATCAGACTTCTTTTATCTCTGACTTGGTATTCTCTCAAGCCGAGCCATCCCTTAGCTTCTCGATAGAATACTTCTACCCAATTTCTTTGAGAGTAAGTCGTTATAACCCACTGTGCTGTTACTTTAGATGAATTAACATTAGTGATCAAATAATCAATGTCTGTCGCCTCTTCAATTGAACA
>NZ_JAAHIG010000409.1:0-7538 GCF_010692305.1 Moorena sp. SIO4G3
TTCAATGATTGCTTCTATCACTTTTTTTCGGAGATCGTAACTATAGGGTTTGGGCATCGGTAATGGGATTGCTGTGTCTCAAACACTACTTCTAGTCTATGTCCTAACCGCTCTGGCGGCTGCTATATCTCCAGAAGCAGGTTTAGCTTGAGATGTCTGTGACCTGTCAACTACCTCAGTTGAGCTAGAACCCCATGAGCGCTCACTAACAACAAAGGAAGATAATAGTTCTCCACCACTACCGATTTTAACTTTATATAAATTAGGAGTACAATGCTGTTTTATTTGATTAGTATTAGCTGGGTTTTCTTTACCCCTAAAAACTAAACTGACTGCTGGCTGATGGGAAATACTGTCTATGGGGTGACATCCAGACCAAGCTGGTTTACTGATTGTCAGTGTACTTAAGAAAATTAGATGTCCCAAAGTGGCTAAATAGGGGTTTTTTATCTGGTGCTGGGGAACCGAATACTCCTCATATTTGTCGTGATAATTTTTATTTTTTGATACCATATTTAATTTAAAAAAGCGTTAATTTACTAAAAGACAATTTATAATAATAAACAATAATTTATCTTTGAAAAAAATTAAACTTCAATCCTATAGTTCAATCATGACGTTGTAATATTCATGGTAATACTCATTTATATAAAATAGTTTTTGCTAAGCTTTGATCAATCTAATTTATAGATTGAATTGGCAAGGAAACAGGCTCACAGAGAAGGATGGGAAAGGAGTTTGGGGTTTTCACCTATCCTTGACTAAAAAATAGACAAATTAAATGGGCAACAGCTTCCCAAAATGGATCAATGTAGGTAGGGGATTTTTCTCCCAGCTAATAATTACTAACCACCAGCGGTGTTTTCAGGATTGACCAAGCTGTATTTCCGATTACTCTGAGTAAAAAATATCCTGATTTGACTTAGAGCCTACAGAATCTCGTATAGGAGACTTTTGTACCTACTCTTCGAGAAGGCAACGCCAACGCTCCTACACCAGATTTTGGATCGGTGGAGACAGACCCTAGGTATATTTCGTGGAATGGCATTATCCTTGCATCAAAAATCCACAATTTAATAACTCTCAACATTGGAGTTGCCCCGTGTTTCGCAAGACAGTCCTAGTACTTTCCATTTCTCTATGGAGCGTTAATTCACTAATTTTTTCGAAACCAGTCAGTGCTGAAATTCCCTTAACTCGTGCTGTGGTAGAGAAGCTACGTAACCGAGTACGATTGATTCCTAAAAATCAGTCAGCTCGACCAGCCCGTCGATCTGATGCCATGACGATAGGAGATGCACTGGTAACAGCTCGCTCCTCCATGGCTCAACTGCGCTTCAATGATGGTTCCCTAGCCCGACAGGGAGAGTTAGCTGTCTTTCGATTTTTACCTAGCAGTCGTACCTTTGAGCTATCCCATGGCACACTGCTGCTGTTAATTCCTCCAGATCGGGGTAAAACTCGAGTGCGTACACCCAATGCCGTGGCTGGGATTAGGGGGTCAGCTCTATTCATGCGATATATCTCTGAGACCGATACAACAATTGTTGGAGCTCTGACCAATAGCGGTATTGTGGTCTATAGTCCCACTCGTTCTCAAGGTCAGGAATTAAAAGCTGGGCAGATCGTGGTTATGATCGAGGATCAAATTGAGCAGGTTTATGAATTTGACCTCAAAGAGTTTTATGAAACCAGCGAATTAGTAAAAGGGCTGAATTTGACCCAGACAGAAGCGGCGGATAGTCCAGATAAAGCTTTGGATTTAGTGCGAGGAGAAATTGCAGATGCTCTAGACGGGCAAGATCCTATTATTGGCAACAACATAATAGTTAATCCTACTTTCGTTCGTATTCGGGGGAGTGAATCGGACGAGTTTCCTAGTGCTGATTTTAGTGTGATTGATGGTAGTGTTGATGTCTTCGATCTTGATGTGGGTTCTGAGAATTCCAATGCCGATATTACTGATCAGGTTAACCAGTTAGATATTAGGTCTACCTTGGAAACGGGTGAGTTTCTTAACACTGAGCAGGAGGATGAAACTCTTGAACTGGATCCCGAAGACGTTGACAAACCACTAGAGCCGGAGCCAGAACCGGAACCTGAGCCTGAGCCAGAACCTGAGCCTGAGCCAGAACCTGAGCCTGAGCCTGAGCCAGAACCTGAACCTGAACCGGAACCTGAGCCAGAACCGGAACCCGAGCCTGAGCCAGAACCTGAACCTGAGCCTGAGCCAGAACCGGAACCCGAGCCTGAGCCCGAGCCCGAGCCCGAGCCTGAGCCTGAGCCAGAACCTGAGCCTGAGCCAGAACCTGAACCAGAACCTGAACCAGAACCCGAGCCGGAACCGGAACCAGAACCAGAACCTGAGCCTGAGCCCGAGCCAGAACCTGAACCCGAGCCAGAACCGGAACCCGAGCCAGAACCTGAGCCTGAGCCGGAACCGGAACCCGAGCCTGAGCCCGAGCCAGAACCGGAACCCGAGCCAGAACCGGAGCCTGAGCCAGAACCGGAACCCGAGCCTGAGCCTGAGCCTGAGCCGGAACCTGAGCCGGAACCTGAGCCGGAACCTGAGCCTGAGCCGGAACCTGAGCCGGAACCGGAACCTGAGCCGGAACCTGAACCGGAACCTGAGCCGGAACCCGAGCCGGAACCTGAACCTGAACCTGAGCCTGAGCCAGAACCGGAACCTGAACCTGAACCGGAACCCGAGCCAGAACCGGAACCTGAGCCTGAGCCTGAGCCCGAGCCCGAGCCGGAACCAGAACCGGAACCGGAACCGGAACCGGAACCGGAACCGGAACCTGAACCTGAACCTGATCCGGAACCCGAGCCTGAGCCCGAGCCCGAGCCTGAGCCGGAACCCGAACCTGAGCCGGAACCTGAGCCGGAACCCGAACCTGAGCCCGAACCTGAGCCGGAACCCGAACCTGAGCCGGAGCCGGAACCTGAGCCAGAACCCGAACCTGAGCCTGAGCCGGAACCTGAGCCTGAGCCGGAACCTGAGCCTGAGCCTGAGCCCGAGCCCGAGCCGGAACCTGAACCTGAGCCGGAACCAGAGCCAGAGCCAGAACCTGAGCCAGAACCAGAACCTGAGCCAGAACCAGAACCTGAGCCAGAACCAGAACCAGAACCTGAGCCAGAACCCGAGCCAGAACCCGAGCCAGAACCCGAGCCAGAACCTGAGCCCGAGCCGGAACCGGAAATTCCTGTGCTACTAACCGATCCAGGTCAAGGAGTAGAGGATGGCTTTCCTGGTCGAGGTCAAGGAGTAGAGGATGGCTTTCCTGGTCGAGGTCAAGGAGTAGAGGATGGCTTTCCTGGTCGAGGAAATCTCTGAACTTATGACGTTAGTTGTGGTGGTTGAATTTATTCAAGAAAAGCTGTCTTAGTTATTGGTTTTTTGTCAGCAACAGAGTGGTGTGATTATCAATCAGAGCAGGTTTACCATCACTAGTATGGCAGCTAAATGACTCAAAATAGCGACGAACTGGGGTAGGAAACTCAGGAAAGTTGAATACAGCATCACCATCAGCAATATTAGCCCAGAAGTAGCGTAGACTCGGAGCAAGTTTCTGGGCATCTGAATCGGGTAAATTTAACGGGGGAGAAGTTAGGAGTTTCACCATGAATGGATAAGAGCGATCGCTCATCCATTGTCTAGATATCTGGGGTAGGTTTTCCCAACCAGGGACTGACTCCACTCGATGAGATTCTATGTGTAACCATCTTTTTCCATGATTATCGGTAGAGAACTGCAATATCCGGTAGGGGTGAGGATAGCTAACTAATGAACCTGTGGTGATTTCGTAGACTCCCTCTTGATAGGCGATATCCTGTACATGCAAGTGACCTGTAAATAGTAGATTGACCCCAGCAGTTTTGAGAATATTGTGTAATACTGGACCATTTTCCAAGATATACCGATGTCCTAAGGGATGGTTAGCTTGATCGGGCAAATGCTCGATTACATTGTGATGCACCATCACCAGCACCAATTTATCCTGGCACTGGGCAAGCACTTGCTCAAGCCAGATCAGCTGTTGCTGATCAATACGCCCTACCTGTTTACCACCGGTATCGAACTGGTTAGAATTTAACCCAATCAGCTGTACTCCAGGCAAAACTTCACAAGTATAGTACAACTGCTCGGGATTTTCATAACCAAATTGGCGATAGTAGTAGGGAAATTCTTTTAGTCCAATCGAGTGTTCATTGGGTAAGATATTGGGGACATCATGATTTCCAGGTACGACGTACACTGGAAAAGGCAACTGGCTTAATCGCTTTTGTAACCAGGCATGATTGTCTGGTTCACCATGCTGGGTTAAGTCTCCTGGTAGGAGGAGGAAATCCAAGGCTTTCTGCTCTAAATCCTCCAGAATCCTTTCTAGGACTGGAATACTAACTTCTACCAAATGAAACCGATTCGGATGATCCCAGATGGTTTGGGGTAACCCGATATGTAGGTCACTTACCACGGCAAAGCGAAAATTTAAACTCATAACTAAAACTTTTCTTGATTAAACCCTATTTTAATAATTATTAAAATTATCGCTCATGACTTTTGCTGTTATCCCATTACAACCCCTTGTTTAGGTGACATTTAACTGCTTACCTAAACAATAATGGATAATCTTTAATTGAGCCTTACATAATTAAGCTTTAGTCTATAAAAAATTTTAAAGATTACATTTAGGATAAATAGAGATGAGTCGGAATTGCGTTCATTGAGGTGCGACCCAAGGGCGCGAGGGATTGCTCGCGCCCTTGGAGGCGCGCACCTAGATCTGACATTTACAACTAGATTAGGGATATAACCCCTAATCCCTGATCCCCCATCCCCTGAGTAAAGTAAGGAGGTGCTAAGGTTGGCTAGAGTTCGAGTGCGACAACACGTTAATCCACTTAGCAAGCAATATCAGATGCCGGTGAGTGCTCCGGATTGGAATCAAGTTTATGCCCAAACTACTAAACCATTACATCTGGATATTGGCTGCGGGAGAGGGGAATTTTTATTGCAGATGGCAACAGAACAACCCGACTGGAATTTTTTGGGCTTAGAAATTCGGGAACCATTAGTAAAACAAGCCAACACTAAGGTGGTGGATTTAGGGTTGAGCAATCTCCTATTTTTGTTCTGTAATGCTAATAGTTCTATAGATTCACTCTTGAGCTCTTGGCCCCCTGGTTCCTTGCAGCGCGTTACTATTCAATTTCCTGATCCTTGGTTCAAGAAGCGACAAGCCAAACGACGTATAGTGCAGCCCACCTTGGTTGATACTCTAGGAGCTTATTTGACCAGTGGAGGAGAGGTCTTTGTACAATCCGATGTAGAGGAAGTAGCAGTGGAAATGCGATCGCGCTTCGATGCTCATCCAGTCTTCTACCGGCCAGAGACTGCTTGGCTGCCAACCAATCCCCTGCCAGTGCCTACTGAACGGGAAATTTCCACCCTCGCTCGTGGTGAACCTGTCTACCGAATGTTGTTCTTTCGCCGTGAAAAGGAATAGTGGAGTAGGAAAACTAGTAGCCAAACCGCCTTCTGATTCAATCAGATCAGCGGGCTACTGGTCAGTATACTCCTGCCCAATTTGCTTCTCCCCTATGGTTCGCTCTACGTAATTAAAGCATGAATAACCATCAAGCTGAGGCAACTCAGGCAGAAATTATGGTTGTGGATGACACACCAACCAATTTGCAGCTGCTATCTTCCATCCTGATTGAGGAAGGCTATCAGGTTAGGAGCATGATCGATGGACTACTTGCCTTGGAATCAGCATTGTGTGATCCACCGGATTTGATTTTACTCGACATTATAATGCCAAAGATCGATGGCTATGAGGTCTGTAAACAGCTGAAATCTAATCAAAAAACCGAGGGAATTCCAGTAATCTTTATCAGTGCTCTGGATGAAACTTGGGACAAGGTCAAAGCCTTTGCTGTTGGTGGTGCTGACTATATCACCAAGCCATTCCAAGTTGAGGAAGTTTTAGCCCGTGTGGAGAATCAATTGACTCTGCACAAGCTACGAACACAACTCATTGAGCAAAATCAACTGCTGCAACAGGAAATTCGCGATCGCATTTCCGCTCAAGCTGCTTTAGAAAGCCTCAATCAAGAACTTGAAAGCAGAATCCAAGCTCGCACCGTAGAACTAAGAGATTACTTAGAACAGCTACGCAACTTGGAATCGCAATTGCGTGAAGCACTGGATCGTGAAAAAGAACTCAGTGACCTAAAATCTCGGATTATTTTTACCATATCCCATGAGTACCGTACACCTTTAATGACAATTCTATCCTCTGTGGAACTCCTAGAAAAGTACCGTCATCAATTGAATGATTCTCAGCAAGTTAAACATTTTTGGCGGATCCAAGCTGCGGTCAAACATATGACTACCCTAGTCAATGATTTATTATTCATTAATCAAGCGGAATTCGATAGATTAGACTTCAAACCAGTTTTCCTGAATTTAGTAACATTTTGTCAGGAGTTAGTCTGCCCGATCCAATCAAGCATTGAGGCTAAACATAGCCTAATCTTTAGTAGTGCAAGAGACTGGGAACCAATATCAGGAGACCCCAAAATCCTTCGACAAATTATCACTAACATCATCTCCAATGCCATTAAGTATTCTCCCGATGGTGGTACTATTTCAGTACAGCTAAATGGAGATGAAGAGAAAGTCATCTTACAGATAATTGATCAAGGCATTGGCATCCCTGAAGAAGACCAAGCAAAATTGTTTCAGTCTTTTAGTCGTGCCAGTAATGTGGGTATCATCCCAGGAACAGGACTAGGGTTATCAATTGTCAAAAGTTGTGTAGACTTGCACGGTGGTAAGATTCACTTAGAAAGTGAAGAGGGTGTTGGAACAACCTTTACCATCACCTTGCCCAAGAATTTATCAGAAGACGAATAAGACGGTCACCTAATTACGCAGCAATTGGTATACAATAATAAATTGTGCCATTATTATAATCCGTCAATGCCTAAACTAAAAAGCCGCAAATCAGCTGCCAAGCGTTTTAGAGCTACTGGCAGTGGTAAAATAAGACGCCGCAAAGCGTTTAAAAATCACTTACTAGAACACAAGACCTCAGAAAGGAAGGGGCGCTTGTCTAAACTGACCTTGGTAGACGAACGGGATGCGGATAATGTTCGCCTGATGTTGCCTTATATGTAAATCTTAACAGTAGACCATAACTGATAACACTACTACTAAACTAAACACACGAGCTAGAATTAACCATGACACGGGTAAAACGCGGTAATGTCGCTCGTAAGCGGCGCAAAAAAATTCTCAAACTTGCTAAGGGGTTCAGAGGTTCCCACTCGAAACTCTTCCGCATTGCTAACCAACAAGTGATGAAAGCGCTGCGGAATGCCTATCGTGATCGCCGCAAGCGCAAGCGGGATTTTCGACGTCTGTGGATTACTCGCATTAACGCAGCAGCACGTCAAAATGGCATTAGCTACAGCCAGCTGATGGGTCAAATGAAAAAAGCCAATATTCAAATTAACCGCAAGATGTTGGC